>JBDOMX010000172.1:0-8539 GCA_039831615.1 Planctomycetaceae bacterium | reverse complement strand
ATCCACATAAGACCTTGCTGCCGCGGGCGATGGTGCCGCGTTCGATTTCTTTGAGTGTTCCGGCCAGGGCGATCATTCCCGTCTTGTCGACAATATCTCCCGCTGTCCTCGAAATTCCGACTCCGCATTTTTCGCAGATGTCCAAAATACTCTCACCATCAAATCTCTTCCTTAGCAACTCTGCGAACTCGCCATGATTCACGGTAGTTAAGTCCCCCTTGGTGTCGCTTAGAAGCCCGCACAAATCCTGATACGTGCCGTACGTGTGTGGTCGCACATCGTACATTACTTTCGTCAGTATGTGACGAGTCGAAGAAATATCTTGCTCTCGCCTATCGTCGTTCAGTTTCCAGCGACGAAACATCGGACAGTTTGTTTCTTGCTGAATCCCCAGGAACCTTGGCGGAACGCCTATTTCCGACTGAAAACCGGTCAAGACCGAGTAAATGCCGATCGGCCCAAAAGCGGCGCTGATGGTCTGCGTAAACCAATCGAAACCTCCGTGCTCTGCGATGTACTCGGCAAGGAACATCCCGCGAAACCTGGATGCTTCATATCGCCACCCGGTTTGAGGAATGCGCGGCAGGGAATTGTGATTGGCGAAAGCGTGTGCCGCTTCTTTCACCTTTCCAGGAGCCTCAACGGAAATCAAATGCGCGCGAGCCGAGGCAAATCGGCCGCTATTGAGTAGGGAGATATTCTCCGCTGGAAGAAAGCAATACGTCTCAAGCCCTGCATTTTGGCCGTATGCCGTGAGAGCGGTGCCCGTGTTGCCCCCAGATTCAAACACAACACGTTGATATCCGAGCAGCTTGCACCTGGCTATCGTCACGCAGCCGTCAATTGATTTCAACGTCTTGGTATGCATCAGGGACGTATCGTCCAAAATGAAGACGTCAACGCCCATGTAGTTCAGTAAGCGAAAGACCTGCGTACCTTCTTTGATGCTGGTCTCTTTCAGATATGTCTTGAATAGATCATCCTGTTCGTCCGATTGTTCGAATCGAAAAGCGTTCCGATAACGCAATACAATGCTCGAATCGGTATCACACGCGCTATCTATGCAACGATCAAGTCTGGGAGTAGAAGCGGTCACGGTGCATGATCTCCGAAAGTGTAGGAAGGTTCTTCGCCGGAGGGATTTCATCTGGATAGCCCAACGGAATGATCGAAAGTGACTCAAAACCGTCGGGAATTCTTAGAAGGTGTCGAATCTCATCGGAGAGTGCCGGTTGACCTGGCCGACTGGCCGTAAGGTAGGTGCTTCCCAACCCGAATGTGCCGGCAGCAAGCATGATGTACGATGCCGCAAAGACAGCGTTTTCAACCTCGCGGCCGTGGGATCGGGCCGACTCGACACAAACCACAATGACGACTGGCGTGTCACAAAGAAAATCCGCTGGGTAGGCGCTCTTTTCCTGGGGACAGTGTCGATTTTTGATGTCAACGAGGGCCGATTTTGTCTGTTGATCCTTAATGACAACGAAATGCCACGGTTGTCCGTTTAGGGATGACGGAGCATGGCGTGCGAGTTCGAGAAGTTCTTCAATCACGCCGTCGGGGATCGCTCGCGATTGGAACTTCCGAATTGAACGCCGGCGCTGGATGGCTGCGGTAATATGCATTTTAAGAATCGAACCCTCGGTTGCGGACGCGAATCTTCTCGTGCGGCAGCCCGTCTATAGCGGCCACTCAGGAAACTCGCGGCCGGTCAACTCCTGCAACTGCGCAATATTTTCTTCGAAGATCTCTCGTAATCGATTGCGGAGATTGTCGTCTATGACCGGCTGAATGAATTGCGCTCGAAAGTGGATAACAGAGCAGGCGTTGCAGTTGCCATGCTGTCTGTGGCCAAAGGCGAGGCAACGGCAATTTCGCAATCCATGCCGTTAAGGCGCGCGCTGACGCGCCGTATTGGCGTTTGTCATGCGTTCGGTGAAACGTCGTTGCCATCCGGTTGCTCTGAAACAGCTCGTTCACACCGGGAATCGAAACACCTGTCGTATTGTTTCGAGCCGGTTTGCCAGCAGTGCTTCCTGCGTGACGACCAGAATACGGTCGGCTGAAAACGTCGTCAGGAACTGGGATAACTGTGCCGCGTATCGGCTCCGCCAAATCAAATCACTGCCTCGCGTTCCGTCGAGTGCTTCGCGGAGACTTCCGTGTTCCCTTCCTGCCGCGACACGATGGACATAATGGGAAACGAGTCTTTGGATTGGATCGCGAATCAGATAAATCAACTTTACCTCGGGCAGTACGTGATGGATGCGTTCAGGCACTCCGGAGTATCGTGGGAAGGCAGTGTAGCTCGGGGAGGCTTCGCCGCAGGCATGGAAGCCCTGAGCAAACTGCCGGGCGTACCACTTGACTCCTTTGTGCCAGTTTCGTTCTGTAACAAAGAAATGGAGTTCCTTATTGGGCGACATGAAGATCTCTGGATGTTCCATCAAATATCTATGCAGGCTGGTGGTTCCGCACTTTTGGGCACCAATAATCAAAAAGTTTGGGAGTACCCCGCCTGCTATCATTGGGGTCGCGTCGTCATTCACGTGACGAGGCCTGCGGTACTGGACGATGGCTGGGAAAGCGACTCATACAAAGCGGTGAGTTTGTCCGCATAGGTCGTCATGCTGAAATGCGTCATGGCACGTCGGCGTCCGGCGCTGCCCAATTGTTCGGCGAGAATGCGATCGTTTAAAAGGCGGACAATCGCAGTGGACAAGGCTCCGATGTCGCCACGAGGGACGAACACGCCAGTTCGATCATCCTCGACAAGTTCCGACAGACCACCCGCGAAAGTTGCCACTACCGCAGTGCCACGCATCATCGCTTCGGCTGCGGCAACGCCAAACGGTTCGTCGAGCCGGGAAGGGACGACGTGAACCCAGGCTCCTTCTAATTGATGCTGCAACTCATCTCGGCGTCGATGTCCCAGAAATTGCACATGATCCCCAAGCCCCAGGTGCTCGACTAGCCTGTCAAGCTCGCCGCGCTGTGGTCCGTCACCGGCGATCAGGAGTTGTGCGTCGGGAATCTGCGCGACAACCTCGGGGAATGACTGCAAGAGGACATCGACCCCCTTTTCCCAACTGAGACGCCCGGCATAGGCCGCAGTAGGTGGAGAAACTAGGGGCAGCCGTTCGGCAACCACCGGAACGCCATTCCACACGACTTCGACGTGATCTATGCCGTTTTCTTCAAGTGTGCGGCCGAGCGCATTACTGTTGGCTACGATTACATCGAACACGTTTCGCCAGCGCTGCCAAAGATGTTGCTGGAGCGTAAGCGGCAGCAATGCCTTCCGCGAAATACATCCGTTCCGGCAACACGCCATGCCCGCGGCGTCCTGGCACACGGCACCGTCCGGTAGCAGCTTCAGTCCTGTGGGGCATATGGATTCGTACCAGCAGGCATGATAAATGCTGGGAAAACGCCGCAATAACGGCAGAATTGATGGCGACAGCTGTGTGAAAAACATGCGGACGTGGACGACATCGGGTCGAAAGGCCGACAAAACGGAGCGCAGTTTCCAGTATGCCGACACGTTAAATACACGATTGGCAGTCCGTAGCCCCGAGGTTGTACCGAAGCACGAGTAATCCGCGGCACTTGCTTGTTCACCATATTGCGCCGAACTTGCAAAGATCCGCGCATCATGCCCACGCGTTCGCAGTTCATCTCGCAGTGCGATCGTCATCACTTCCGCGCCACCACCGGGTGTGGCCGCATCATTTAGCAATAAGATTTTCACTCAGCCAGCTATTGCTGTATTTCATTATCAGTGGACATGACGAAAGACCATATTCGGTGCATCCAGGTGAACGAACCGTCCATACAAAAACAGAACCTGGGGTCCACGCGTCCGAAGCTCATAGTCGACAGTCAGTCCAACGTAATCGTAATACTATTGAGGGTCGCACCCGTCTGCACGGACCACCTGGCCTAGTCTGGAGGGGTGGTGCGTGAATTGCCGGATAGAAAGTCCACAGGGCGTCCGGTCAGGTCACTGGGTATCCGCTCACCTAATAGGTTGAGCCAGGTGGGCGCAAGATCCAGCAGGTCCAATTGCTCGACCGCACCCCGACCTTCTATTGCCGGGCCGGCGGCGGCCATGAATCCGACATTGGTGTGGAAACTGTCGCGATTGTAACGCTGACGCTTTTGCTCGATACGTGCTCTTGGGTGGATAAGCGCCGGCCGCTCATGCACGGCCGGCTTCCAATCCACGAACAGGTCCGGGAGCTCGTCTGGTGGTCCATCGCAGAGCACGCCCCGCGATCGCGTCACCTGGTCCACGGCCGACTCGTTGGTCACGGGATCGACCAGAGCACGAAGATCTGCCTCGACCTGCTCGAGGAGCGCCTCGTATTCGCGCCCTGGTTCGACGATGCCGTCCGGCTCGCGCCCGCGAAGGTTCACTCGCAGGAACGCGTAATAGTTCGTGGGCAAGGCGAAGATCTTTGTCCGGCTCCAGTCGGTGGTCCTTCGCAGGTTGTCCGACAGCAGCCGTTCCTGCACGGCGAGGGGTACTCGGTTACTTAAAGCCGTCCTCCAGCGCGGCGGCAGCAGGCGTGCGGCGGCAAAGGGTGAACGCCACCTGGAGAGACTCGTCGGCGCAAGAATCGTGCGGTAGCCAAGCTTCGAGAGAAAATCGTCGACTAGTCCTTGAACCGGATACATCTCGTCCACACCGAAGGCGGAGACGACAAAGACATTCGATTCGCGAAAATGGGACCGAATGAGCGACCCGATCTCCGCGTCGAGTGCCTCATACACTTGGCGCAATGCCGTCGACATGACGGTCTCGCGCCCCGGGCCGCCCGTTTTCATGTAACGCAAAAGGCGGTGTCCAGCGGCATGTGCCTCATGAAAGCCAAACGCCACAAAGTCCGAGCTTTCCTTGGAGAGCAGGTAGCGGCAAAGGTGGCCCGTGCGTTTGATGCTGTCGATGGCCTTCTGCATCACATGGAGATCTTCCTCCGGGCTGCAGTCGTCGCTGAACGGATCAAACCGCGTGGATGGTCCGATCGCGTCGCGGACTTCTTCGGGTAGTGAGGTGGGGACGCCGCTCGGCGGAAGCCGACACTGGTCCGCCTGGCCTGCATTCCAGTTGGAGAGTTGCACACCTGCCAAATCCGGCACGGGTAGCACGTGGGCGATGTCCAGCACGGTGACTGGTCGCCGCTGTCCGAAGCTACTCCAGATCGGCGGCGCGTCGACACCGATGGCGCTCTTGGGACGCATCTCGACGGTTCCGGGCAGGAGCTGCCGGTAATGAAACAATCCGTGCCGGCCTCGCGAGATTCCACTGAACAGTGACAGCGTCGAACCGACTTCGGCCACTTGATCTCGGCCGCCGAGAGTGCTCCAGCAACCGCTTTGCATCAGGCCCTGCAGCGTGGGCAGGTAACCATCTGCCGCCCACTTGGCTGTGAGCCCGGGGTCGAGTGCATCGAGCAGGAAGATTGCCAGTTCTGGAGAACGCGTCATTGGATCAGAACCACTTTCCGCACCGAGTCCGGCGCTTTATAAAGACATTCGGCAAGTTTCGACCCTATCGATCGCTTCTCAGTGGGTCTGACCAGCTGAAATGCAATGCATCTGTGAAGGGATCATGCGTTTAATGTGCGTGCAATGCGTTCAAGTGCGCCGCATACCGTGGTTGCACCGTCTCGCGAATCGACGATTCGGCTTCGCCTTCGTGCCGTGCTATCTCACTTTGTTTTCTGCAGAATCTTCCGGAGACGGCGGCACAAGGCGCTGAATTGTGGGTCGACATGATACGACCCGTGCTTTCCGGGTACGGGAACGATACGAACGCGAGTGGCGAAGTGAGACCAAAGTTGGCGACGATCGGGGCTGGCCTCGCCACCATCTTTGCACGCGAAGTAAATCAGCTCACCTTGGAATTGGCGTTCCATAACGTAGGAATCTCGGGCACGAACGTGAGCGTTTGCCACGCATAAGCCCGCAACCTCCACTTCACTGATCTCGCCGCTTGTCTCCTGTTCGTGTCGAGCGCTCACACGGTCGATGTGACCATTGACAAGGCAGGTCGTCGGATAGGTGTCGACCAGAATGAGCAACTCCACCTCGTGGCCGGCTGATTGCAGTTGAAGTGCCATTTCGTAAACAACCAAGCCGCCAAAGCTGGTGCCCAATAGTCGGTAGGGCCCATTCGCCTGAATCGACGTGATCCGCTCAATGTAGTGAGCAGCAAATTCCGGGATCGCGCTCAAGCCAGCGGATTCCCAGTTCATGCCTGGTGGCTGCAAACCATAAAATGGCTGATCTTCCCCCAAGGCGCGGCCGATCAGGAGGAGCCGCAAAACATAGCCGAAACGGCCGGGGACAGCGAAGATCGGGCGACTGCCGCCCGTCGTTCGGATGGCAACGACGTCAGGCATTGCCGGCGGGGTGCGCAACAGCCGCTGGGCCAGGCGGCTCGCGGATCGAGTTTCCATCAGATACTGGAGCGGGATTGTGATATGGAGCTCCTTCTCGACCGTCACAATCAGGTTCAATGCCGAAATGGAGTCACCTCCGCAAAAAAAGAAATCGTCGTCGACGCCCATGTTGTCCCGATCGAGGACACGGCGACAACAGTCCAGCAGTGACCGCTCCAGCGGCGACATCAGACCAAGGAACCGGCGCGCTCGTTCCCGACCACTTCGCAGTGCCCGGACCAGCATCAGGGGAGACTTACTCGAGGACGCCGCGTGTCCAAAGTACTCAGCCGCGCCTCGACGTAACGGCTTTCCCGTTGGTGTGCTTGGCAGTTCCTCCGTGAGCAGGATGCGCCCCGGAATCTTTGACGGTGCGAGGCGTTCGGAGAGATACCGGCGTAGCTCTCTTTGAGTCACGTGTGTGCCAGCCTGTGGCACGACGGCGGCCACTAACTCGGAATGGAGAGTAGCGTGTGGAACCGCGAAAGTGAGCGCTCGCTGGACCGCGGGGTGCTCGAGCAATACAGCATCAACCTCCTGTGGAGAGATCTTCTCGCCACCACGATTGATCACATCATCGAGCCGTCCACGCAGCCGAAGATAACCATCTGAGTCAAGGTTTCCCAGGTCGCCAGTATGGAACCAACCGTCGCGAAACTTCGCCTGGGTCATCTCAGGACTGTCTTCGTAGCCTGAGACGACGGTGGGGCCGCGTACAACTATTTCTCCCAGTTGCCCCGGCGCAAGTTCGAGCCCGTGCTCATCCACAATAGCGAGGTCGTCATCGGGTGTGATTCCGACCGTGCCTGGCTTTCGCTGCCAACTGGCTGGATTCGACGTAATCGTGCCGGTCTCGGTAGAGCTGAAGGACTCGATCACCGGGACTCCCAGATAGCGCTCCAGCTCCTTCAGTGCGCTGACAGGCAGTGCTGCCGATCCCGACCTCGCAAATCGTAGTTCATGTTTTACATTGCGGTGCTTGAGCCACGCGAGAATGTTCAGGTGGTGGGTGGCGCCCGCAGTGTACCAGGTCGGTCTAAGACACCGCAGGCAATCAAAGAAGGTCTCGTCGTCCACTGTCCGAGGGCAGATGACGCTCCCCCCCGCCATCAGGGGCCCCATGAGGCCCGAATTGATTGCGTGCATGTAATAGAACGGCATGAGGTTCAAACAGCGATCGGCGGAACATAAGTCGACGAGGCGTCGCGTCTTGTCGGCACGTGCCAGAAGCTGTTCATGAGTGATGGGGACGAGTTTCGGGCGTGCCGAGCTGCCCGATGTGCGCATGATAAGTGCTCCATCAGACGGATTCGGACCTTGTCGCTCGCAACGTGGCGTTCCGTCGTACAAATCAGCAGAGAGATTGATAACGGGAATGCCCAGAGTTCGGGCCGCCTCCTCCGCGGCTGCAGTCCGACCGGCTTCAACGACGAGTGCTCGTGCGTGTGTTTCCTTAAGAGTCGCTGCAGACTCCCGTACAGAAGCGTTGGGACTCAACGGGACACATACTGCGCAACTGGCTACAGAAAGCGTGAACACGGCCGTTTCCGGACCCAATGGAGACACCAATGCCACTCGATCGCCGCGGTTGATGTTTGCTCGCTCAAGTTGATTGCAGTTCGCAGCAATCCGACGCAAGAGCTCGTCGAAGCAGATCCCATCCTGCCCGGGAGCCAGAATCGCAGCTGCTTCAGGCTGCTCCATCGCCCTCATCGCGAGCACGTCGTAGACGGTTGCATGATTCATCATGTCTCGTTATCGACGCCAGAAGATGAACAGTCCGACTCTCGAGCAACGAGAGTCAGCCCAAGCCCAACGTAAACCTCGAAAATTATCATCCTTGGAATAATACTCGGAAGGATGATGGTAAAAACACGAGGTAGAGGCTGACGTGTTGATTGAGGTCATCTTCACCAGATCCGTGTATCAACCGCATTGTTCAAATTTGACTGAGGTCGCAGCGTCGAAGCCCGTGAAGCTGTAAGCGTTCACGGCCCGAGGAGGAGCGATTCGGTTTTACGATGTTGAATTGCCTGGCGAACGAACTGTAGTACGGACCGTTTTTGCTGCCGGCACGTTTCGATTACCGTCAG
>JBDOMX010000984.1:0-2016 GCA_039831615.1 Planctomycetaceae bacterium | reverse complement strand
AGGCGCAGAACGGACAGGAAGGTCTGGACGCGTACGAAGAATGCCCCCCGACTGCATTATTTCCGACCTGCTGATGCCGGTCATGACCGGACAGGAATTCCTGCGCAAACTTCGCACAAAAGACACGACGGTGCCCGGCCTGGTGCTTACGTCGGACATTCAGGAAACATCGGAAGCCGAGTGTCTGGCACTGGGAATCACCAGGTTCCTGAACAAACCGGTAAAGGCAAACCAGATCGTGAATGATGTGAATGAAGCAATCTCACAGACGGGGGTGTTGCAATGATGGAACTTTCAGCAGACCAAATTGATTCATTGACGGAGATCGTCAATATCGGTGTGGGGCGAGCTGCCGATTCTCTTAGCCGTATTGTCGGCGCACGAATTGAGTTGACGGTTTCCAGCATCCATGTTGGCGAGTTAAGCGAATTGTCAGCGCTGTTTGATGACCTGCAGGGCAGTCCGGACACGACGATCATTCAGGATTTTGAAGGCGATGTCAGTGGTCGCGCCTTGCTGGCGTTCCCTGCTGCCAGTGGAGTCACACTCGCGCAGATCATCTCAGGCGTCGATCAGACGATTGACGAACTGGATGTCGATCTGGGAGGTATCCTGGAAGAGATCGGGAATATCGTGTTGAACGCTGTGCTCGGTTCGATCGGCAACATGACCCAAACGGGAATGGTCTACAGCGTACCGGAATTCTATCCCAGTACACCTCCGCTACGGCTGATCCAGAATGGTCGCAGGAAAGTACAGGATGATTGTGATTATCTGCTGCTGGCGGATGTACAGTTCCGCACAAGTCAACGTGATGTCACCAGCTCGCTGCTGATTGCGTTCGACACGGGCGCTATCGAGCTGATTCTGTGTACGCTGCAACCTGAGGGGGCGGCGTCATGACAATCGCAGTGGACGCATCCAAAGCGTTGAATATTGACGTCGCCGACATTGTCCCGTGGGGTCTGTGCACCATCGATCGGGATCTGTGCGTGACGCAATGGAACAGAACGCTGGAGCGGTGGACTGAGATTCCCCGGGGCGATGCCATGGCAATGATGCGGGGGGCGGCCGAGGCCAAAGGCCTGATACTGGATTCCAGAATCGTCGGGACATTTCCGGAACGTGCTGAAACGGACCCCACTCGCCTGCGACAGATCCTGCTAAACCTGTTGAGCAACGCGATCAAGTTCACCAAGTCAGGCAGTGTGCGAGTTACAGCGGAAACGAACGAGTCTCAGCAGTTGCTGATTCGTGTGCTGGACACTGGTCGAGGGATGAGCGCTTCACAGATCGCCCGCGTATTTCAGCCGTTCGAGCAGGCTGACGCTTCGATGGTACGAGAGCAAGGGGGCACCGGTCTGGGGCTGTCGATCAGTCGTGAACTGGCCAGCATGCTGGGCGGAACGCTGACGGTGGAAAGTGAACCTGGTCGCGGCAGCAGCTTTTCGCTGACGATAGATCCGGGAAATATTGATCATGACGAAATGCTGCATCAGTCCTGTCGACTTGTGCCCGCAGAGGACGGCAATCCCACGGAACGGGATCAGCCCGTTGCTGTGAACACACCGGTCGCGTCTGGCTGCCGCGTACTGTTGGCAGAAGACACGCGGTGTATGCAGCACCTTATCGTACGCCTTTGTGAAAAAGCCGGCGCCACTGTCGTATCGGTTGATGATGGTCAGGCCGCGTATGAAACAGCAATTCAGGCACAAGTCGACGCCCAACCTTTTGATCTTATATTGATGGACATGCAGATGCCGGTTTGTGACGGATACTCCGCCACGCGCAGGCTGCGGAATAATGGCTACGAAGGTCCGATCGTTGCGCTGACGGCACACGCACAGGAGGGGGACCGGGAAAAGTGCATCAACGCCGAATGCGACGATTACGTCACCAAACCGATTGACAGGGGTGTCCTGACTTCTTTGTTGCAGCGACACACGCCAGTGACGACTGGGTGATTCCCGTAAACTGACGTGATCGACAACGGAAGAAATGGCTCCGTGGAAATGA
>JBDOMX010000907.1:0-8545 GCA_039831615.1 Planctomycetaceae bacterium | reverse complement strand
ACACGATGGGCTGGCCGAAATGATATTGCCAGATTCTGTTCACGACCGACCGCCACGTGAGCGGGTTGTCCTCGTCAGACAGCCAGTGAGCCAGCGCGGCTCGACGATCTGCTTCGCTGTGCCCTGCCTCCACCGGCAATCGCCATTCGGCATCACCGCCAAGAGGAATGACACCAGGTGAAACCTCTTCCAAAGGCTGTGTCACATTCCCTCGGTGCAGGACTCGCACAGTTCGTGGCCGGCCTTCGGTCGGCTTGAACGATCCTTGCTTCCTGAAATGCGTCGCGGCGGCATAGACCATGTTTCCAACCGGCAGACCATTCAGCTGACGCTGCGTGTCGTCGACGATTTTCTGGTTTTCACTCCGCCGAGACTTCCGTTCAGTGGTCTGCAGGCGTGCCAGAGTCTGTGCCAGCCGGGATTCGGCGGCCGCCAACTGCGCCGCCGCTTTGGGATCCTCGGCATTCGGGAACCGTTCATCGGTGAGATTCACTTTGGCCCAGCGAATGGGAGCCTCGATACTGTCTTTGGCCGTCACCGTTCTGTGCAGCGCCACGTTGAGACCATCGGTATTGATGGCTTCCAGCTCGGAGAGTGCAAAGATGTAATCGTTGTCGCGATGAGCAAGTTTTGTGGCAGTGACTCGAATGAACCGAACTGCGGTGGCTGTGGCAGGAATCGTGAGCGGGGCCAGTCGCGGATTTGGAACGTCGGTCGACGAAAAATCACCCAGTTGTGTGGGTGCCTGATCGTCGATGGGGGATGTTGAAACTTCAACACGAAAACGTCTCGGAAAGCCAAACCCGGGGCCGATGTCAGAAAAGTCATCGGCGCAGGCTCGTAACCGAATCTCCTTCAATGTCACCGCACGTCCAAGATCCACTTCAACCCATTTGACGGCATCGGCATTGGGTTCGATCCGGCTGTGATAGCCGTATTCTGACGGTCGCGATCGCTCCTTTCGTCCCCCCTGCAGTTGTTTCACCCGTAACTCAGCCTGTTTCAATTCGTCGCCACCAGCGGCCTCGATCTCTTTCGACAGATCCCTGAGTGCGCTGAGGGCCTGCTCCAGTTGCGTGCTGACAGTCCGGCGTTTCTGTTCAAGCTCAGGGCTCACGTCATACGGACGGTCGGCTTTGTCCACCGCCGCAAAAATCGACTGAAGGCTGTAATAGTGTTCCTGCGTAAATGGGTCGAACTTGTGGTTATGGCAGCGAGCACACTGCACGGTCACGCTGCAGAAGGTGTTGAACGTATTGGATACCATGTCGTCGCGGTCCAGATTTCGAGCAACCTGACCGTCAATCTTCTCTTCAGACACTTCGGCGTGCCCAATAAAGTCCCATGGACCAGTCGCGATGAATCCCAGGGCCCGAATCCCGTTGGGATTGCCAGGAAACAGAATATCACCGGCAATCTGCTGCTGGATGAATTCTGCATACGGCTTATCGGCGTTGAATGACTCAATCACATAATCGCGGTAGGGCCAGGCATTGGGCCTCAGTTTGTCCTTATCGTAGCCACAGGTGTCTGCGTACCTGACGACATCCAGCCAGTGCCGTGCCCAGCGTTCTCCGTAACGATCTGAGTCCAGCAGTTGGTCGACCAGATTGCTCCAGGCAGCGGAGTCATCGTCGTCGACGAACTCCTGCACCGCCTCAGGGGACGGTGGCAGACCGGTCAGATCGTAATACAACCGTCGAATAAGCGTCCGGCGATCAGCCTCAGGCGTGTGAGTCAGACCGTTTGCAACATGTTGTGCGGCGATGAACGCATCAATGGATGTTTCAATCCATCCGGCTTCTGTGGAGCCAGTATCAAACCGGGGAACGGGCGGTCGCCGGACTGGCTGGAAGGACCACCAGTCAAAGTCGTTGTTGGCCGGCTGCTGCAGGCGGTAGTCTTTCGGCCATAAAGCTCCCTGGTCAATCCATTGTCGGAGGATCGTCCGTTCATCTTCGGTCAGCGGTTCAGCATCTTTGGGCATCGCAGGTGGTTCGCCGTCGGTCGGTGAAACGACCACCAGCAAGTGACTGCCCAGCGCACTCCCAGGATCCACGATCCCCGCCTCCCGGACAGCCTGGTCGGTTTCAAGGGACAAGTCGCCCTTACGATCGACATCGTTGTGACAGTTGAGACAACGACGTTCCAGGATCCTGAGAGCCGGCTGAGTCAGGTCGGCGGCAGCGCCGCACCGCTGCAGTGTCATCATTGCCGTGACGGCGGTTGCAGTCGCGAACAAAGTCCAATGGCGTGCAGAGCGTATCATTCCGTTTCCAGGCTTCCTGAATCACACGTCATGGAAGGTTTCGGTCTCTGGCACTGACTGCCGCGCGAACGGCGGTCGACGTTCCCTCGAAGGAAAGCTGGCCATCATCACACCGCTCGACACCAGAAATTACGGGGAGCTGCTTCAAGGTTCACTCTGAGGTCTTTGCCAGTCGCAGGTACCGCTGAAACAATCGTTCCATATACCATCGACAGCGTTCGTTGACAGGTTTGGCAACATCCATGCTGTGCGGCCAGCCCGGCAACCGGTCATAGATATAAGGGACACCAACTTCGGCAAGCTTCGTTGCCAGAAGATCGGCCTGATTGATCGGAACCAGGGTGTCAACCGTTCCGTGCAGGATCAGCGTCGGCGGATCGTCACTGGTGACGTACTTCAAGGGAGAACCGGCCGCATAACTGTCTGGTTGTTGCTCGTAGGTCCCCTCGAAAAAGTCGCTCACCGCCGTGTTCGTCGTGGAGATATTCTGAACGTATTCCGTGGTCATGTCTGTCGGTCCATAAAGATTCACGACGCACTGGACCTGACTGCTGACCCCCGAATGACCGCTGTCGCCGTCCAGCTCCGGGACATCTGCAGAATAGGCAACCATCATCGACAGATGGCCACCTGCTGAGCCTCCGGCCAGCGCGATGCGATCAGGATCGACACCAATTGAATCAGCTTCGGCACGCATGTATCGAACGGCTGCTTTCACATCATGAATCGCGGCCGGAAAGGGGGCTTCTTTAGACAACCGATATTGAACGCTGGCCACGACATAGCCCAGCCGGGCGAAGTGGATCGCATAGACGCGGTAGTCTTCTTTTTTGCCATGCTTCCATGAGCCACCGTGTACGAAGATCACACCCGGCACCGCCGTTTCCGCTCCTTTCGGCGAATAGAGGTCCAGTAACAGTGGGCGATTGCCCGAGTTTCCATATTCGATGTCACGCTGGACGACGATATTGGGCGGCAGTGGCTCGAACAAATTGACCGCCGGAACTTTGCCGGTCCTGACGGCCTTGAATGCTTCATCGGATGTAGCAAACCCGACCGGTGGCGCTGGTGGTGTCTCCCCCAGTTCGGCCAGTGCTGTGCCGCTCGCGACAGGAACGGACTTGTCCGCGTGACAAGGCGAACCAGTCAGATGACAGCTGAGCAGACTCAACAGACAGATGTAACGCAGCTTCGATCGCATCAAAACAGTGCTTTCACGGTGAAGGTGACTGGCGGAACTCCCTGAACCTTCCGTTCGTCCATTACAATGGCAAACCAGTCCTCTGTCGAGCGAATCTGTCCAAAGTTGCCGACGTCCACGGTGTCGCCGACACCCCATCCATCTGATCTGCGCAATTGACCTGGGGAGGACCTCAGCAGGCCCGGCAGTGACATGCGGTCTGATCAACGCGACGGCAGCTGCCCGGCAATGCGAACAACAATGGTTTCGGCGGAAATCAGGAGGGGCCGAACAGCGAATGCAGGTCGGCCGGCTCTATTTCACCCTTCTTTCCGGCATTCGTCGTGATCGTGAGCGACGTGGATTCGTCATCGCCACTGAGAATGTCGGCAAAACGTTCGATGGTCATGAACTGCTTCGTCTTCAGCGCCGAAATCACCTTTTTGATTTCCTCGACACTCGAGTGAGCTGTCAGACCATTTCGTTTTCGATTGTTAAAATCGACGATGATGATTTCCCGCGCGCGAACGTCGATCACAAAGGGAATGTTACTGTTCGCAGGCTGATTCAGATCGTACCGAATGTGCTTTCGATTGATTGAGAATTCAGCTTCATTCGAGAACATGAAACCTGCATACGCGGTTTCGTTGTCGGAAAAGACATCGCCGCAATAGACGTTCATGATGGGAACGATGTACTGCACGTTCGCTGGAATCGTCGCCAGACTGATCCGTCCGTACTCAGTCCCGCCATCAGGTGCAGGCGCATTGGTAATATCCCCCGACTGAGTGATGTAGGCATTCGCCTGATTGCCAAAGAAAACTGTTTCGGCTGTCCACTTATCATCAAAGCAGACATAGCTGTGGTCCAGGTCCGTACGATGACGCTCACTCTGCACCCAGTGCATGAGAAAGTACAGGTACCTTGAGTCTTCAAAGCCAATTCGTGAGCCGCGATCCAGTTCTGCGTTTGTCGACAGAAACGGAACAACTTGTGACTTCAGTTTGGGCTGCACCAGGACCTTGCCGGGAAAGCCGAACCGTCGATAGATCTCGCGCTGCGCCACATTCTGAATCTCACCGATCACGGGACTGTAGTCAGCATCACGGACCGTCGTGTTGCCCTTGCTGTCGATGATTCGATATTTGGCGTTGACATCAATCTGAACAATCGACAGCAGGACGCCCGCACTGGCCTGGTCGATCACGCCTCGAATGAGGTCCACGAAAGCGCCCTCAGTTCTTCGCGTGCAGACGTTGCTCAACGAACCGATGTTTCGCAGCAGGTAGCCGGGTCGTTTTTCGACTTCAGCCCGAAATCGCTCAAAATCTTTAGCGTCGACCGCTGACTGCACTCGCGATGCGAACGTGCGAAACGCCAGATTGCCGCTTTTCGTGATGTCGTACAGGCTTGAATGGCTGTCGAGAAACTGCTGTAAGCGAGCGCCCGGAATTTCGTCAACCCTCGAACCAACCGACACCAGTCCCGCCGCAACTACACTGGTGAAGCGATTGCGAAAGTCCCGCTGCCGGAAGACATGCGCGTGTTTAAAAAAGCGAAACCACGCTGTCCGGTTGATTCCCATGGCTTCGCACAGGTCCTCAAACGACGTGCCACCCAAAAACTTCATCAGCTGCGTTCGTTCGCTCCACGTCAGCTTCGCATACCTGACGTCAGACGGCAGCGATACTCCGTCGAAATCATGCATTGCCGCCGCGTATCGCAGAGCGTCCGCCGGCTCAGCGTTCAACTGCTGCAGACCGTCGTAAAGACTCATCCCGCTTTCGATCATTCCCAGCAACACGGCCAGCCGCGCCTCAGCACTGTGAATTCGCTCCGGAGCAATCGTGTGGTGAATGCGGGCCAGCGCCACCAGGTCCTGCTGCGAGGCTTTTTCCAGGGCAACCCTGGAGGACACCAGTCGCTGAAATCGCGCGCGAGCTCGTTTGCTGTCTGCCAGCCTGAGTCGCTTCATTTTTTTGAAGTCGATGTGGTCTTTCAGGCTTGCCATGTAGCCCGGGTCGGCCAGATCATTACCGCTCAGCTGAAAGATGTAACCAAGGATCTGCACGGTGAATTCTTCAAACGTGAACTCCGTCCGTTCTTCCCATTGCTGAAATAAGGGAGGATTCAGGTCACCGATTGTGTACATCTTCAGGATGCGATCGCAGATGTCATGCGCGGACGTTTGCCGATGACGCGAAATCCTGTTGACGATTTCCTCATCCGGCTGAATGCCGTAGTGCAGCAATTCGATCAACAGCGCGTGTGCCAGTCGCGTACTCTTCGGACGCTGCCTGTCCCCATCCGGAACGAATAACTCCCGGTTTGAAATTGTCGCAACCATGAGTGACCAGGAAAGATTGGCCCGATGGAATCAGGAACGGGACGGGAAGGAAGTCATCTCATGATGATTCCGGGACCAACACTCGAAAGTGTGCAACCGAATTTGGCAGGGGTTATTTTCCCAAAAAATATCCTGCCATTAGCTGGCTGCACAGGTTCATTGTGTCCTCAAGGACCCATTCTGTAAATGAAGGTTCACGACTTTAGGATTGCTGTCGAGGTGTTGCGGCGGCCGCTGATCATGTTACGGTGCTGATGAAGACTTTTTCCTGCATTTGCATTGATGAGGTTCCCGTGAATCCGCTCGCCCTCCGCTACGTCTTCTGTGCTGCGCTGACAGTTGTTTTCGCATCTGCGACAGAAGCAACTGAGTTACGCGCCGGAGTTGCAAGAAAGGATTTGACGCCGCCACTGAGTATGAACTCGCCGCTCGGAGGTTACGGTGCGCGAATGAACCAGCCGGCAACCGGTGTCCATGATCGAATCTTTGCCAAAGCCCTCGTCCTTGCCGGCGGCGGAAGGAAGTTCGTCCTGGTGACATGTGATCTGCTGGGGCTGGCTCCCCCCGTCAAGCCGGAGATCGTGAAACAACTGTCGGGTGACGGCTGGACCGCCGAACAGATATTAATCTTACCGAGTCACTCGCACGCCAGCATCGAAATGAACGCGCTCAATCCCAATAACGTCTTCGCGATCCCTCAAATCGGGATCCATGACCAAATGCTCTATGAATTCACTGTCGCAAATTTTGTCGAGTTGATTCGCAGTGCTGCAAAGGATCTGCAACCCGTGCGAGTTGGCACGACCAGCCACACGATCTCCGGATGGAATCGAAATCGTCGCGGCGACGGCGGCGGGACAGATGACGAATTGACCATCACTCGCGTCGACACGCTGCATGACAAACCACTCGCCGTACTCGTCAACTTCACAGCTCATCCTACGTTCATGACGGAAGAACAGATGATGTTTTCCGCCGGATGGCCTGGAGCGCTGCAGCAAACCATGGAGGCCGCAATCGGAAACAGCGTGACCGCCATGTACTACAATGGTGCACAAGGTGATCAGGCACCGCAGTCGCGGCCGGATTCCGGCGGCAGCCCCTGGGAAAAGGCCGCGCGGTACGGGCTGGATCTGGGACTGCTGGCGGCTTCGAGCTGGCAAGACATCCCAACAGAACGTGACGTGAAGTTTGGTTTCCATTTGCAACCCATTGAACTCCCTCCGCGTTCCTGGCATCCGGATTTCATGAGTACCGGCGGCAGGGAATACGGCCTGACCGAAGAGTTGCTGGCCGACCTCCTGCCTCGCATGCAACCCGACCGCACCGTCAGCGGCTCATTGCGGCTCGGAAACCTGTTGCTCGTCGGCATCCCGGGTGAAATGGCGGCGGCACTGGGACTGGAAGTCAAAGAACATGCACGCCGGATCACCGGAGCGACCCACCCGGTGATTGGTGGCCTGGCCAACGAGTGGATCAGCTACATTCTTTCAGCGGACGCGTATCGGGCGGGACACTACGAAGCCAGCATCAGTTTCTACGGAGAGACACTGGGAGCGACCATCATCGAAGGGGCGTTGGCTGGCGTCCGCGAATTGCGATGATTGAGATGATTGAGATGTTGATCGTGGAGTGATTCAGGAACGGGATGAAATTGGATCGAAGAGAGAAAGGCGGCCTCCCTGCCAAAAAGCCGTCCATGGAAGCTCATAGAGCAACCGTGCCGACAAGCGGGTACGTGTTGAGCGAATAAGCAAGCCTTCCTCTCGTTCGATCCGTTCTGCTTCCATCGTTGTGGCGGCGTGGTTAAAGAGCCGCTCAATTCTCAAAGGGTCCGGCCTCTTTGATTGTTGCCGGTTCATCATTCCGTCAGGTCCTTAAACAACTCACCGAACTCCGGCATCTCGTCTCTCAGGACGTCCATCCACATCAGTGGGTTCCAGATCTCAACGCAGATGACGGCTCCCACGATGACGACTTCACCACCGGCCTTGACTCCCAGAAACTGTCGAAATCCTTCAGGTATCAATAGTCTTGAGCGGCGCGCCAAACAGACTTCCTGATGCCGCGTCGACAGCAGTCGGCCCAGGCGCTGCACATCACCCCACCGTTGTTCCATCCGACCTGCTTCAATCTTCTGCTTGATCAGGCCAACACCAGCGTCCAGTCGCCTTGTCCAGTCTTCCAATGGCCACAAGCTCAAACAGCCGGACCGTTCCTTCGCAACGACTGACTCCCCGGACTCCGTTGACACCGCCTCCGCAAACTCCTGCGGCAACGTCAGGCGAAAGCGATCGTCAATCGTGCGCTTGAGTTCACCGGTAAGAAACATGGGACTGCCAGGAATCGAGATGGTTGTTCTGCGGCTGCGAACAATTGCCCGCAGACACTCCCCGACTCCCTTCTAATGGGCAGAGTTTCCACTTTCAACAGCTTTTTAAAGAACATTCGGGGCACAAATCCCACAACTCCAAAAATAGGAGGAAATCTCAATACAGACAACCGTCGAGCGTTTGAATTTTCCAATTTAGAGGGGAATTTCGGATGGGACGGATCCGGCAGGAATGACCGCAGGGGCTCCCCAGACACGCCAGGTTTGGCGTGTGAAGTCCTCACCCCGTGCTAACCCAAGTTCCCCAGTTCGGATCGGGCGGGCAGTGTTTTTCCTGATTTGAGTTGAATAGTTTCCACTACATTTTCCTTTGGATTATTTTCGAGGGCAGCTTGAGCCGCAGTTTCTCCAGAAGGA
>JBDOMX010000064.1:0-2018 GCA_039831615.1 Planctomycetaceae bacterium | reverse complement strand
CAGTGGAAGGCACCAGAGCGGCAATTCACGGATCACGTCGGTGACATTCTGCGAGCCGTCAAGCTGCCAGTCGAGATGCGCTATTCGGTGCCGTACGAGTCGCAGCAATGTACCGCACAGATGGTGGAGTGGGCCAAAGAGCATAAGCGGTGTCTGGTGCTGTCGCGTGAGATCGTTGTCTGGAGAGTCAAATGACACGGGATCGCGTGTACGGCAGTGACGTTCCATTCCTGGCGTGGGTCCGAGCGTGTGAGGAATTGCCCAGTGTTGGTTCGGCAACCTGCGGCATCGGAGTCACCGACACGGACGCTCTGATTCACCGCTACCTGACGACCACAGGTGACGGGCCCACCCGGGAAGTGCAGTCAATGATGCACATTGAAGTGAAAACACGATCCGGGTCTGTACGTCGGTCGCAGGCGGACACTCTGTTCAAGGTGCACGTGTGCAGCTGTGGCGGCGGACCGATCCTCGGCACATTCGTGCGTCATTGGGGCGTGTCATTCCTGTTCCTGTCGGGAACCACTCCGGACAACTCCGGGACGATGCACTGGGGGCGGTTCGGTGCCACCCCACACATTCAGCGCCGTCCGATCACTCGAAGGGAACTGATTCAGCTGATGCGGTTTGAGTTGCACCCGGATGACTTACATCCGGTTCAGTATCAGCGCAATGGCGACCGCTGGAAATCTCGTCACATCGGGGACACGTCATGACGTCCCGGCAACTCTACGAATGGCTGAAACGAAACTGGCGGCAGGATCGTGGTCAGCTGAAGTACCTCAATTCCTGCAGCGTCCGTGGTGGCCGCATCGTGTGGCCGAACGGGAAGGCAAGTGACAAGACGTTCTGGAGAACACCGTGACGATAGTAATTGACATCAATGAGCAGGCGCTGGAGATCAATCATTTGACGGCCGAGTTGAACCTGGCGAACGACAACGTCCGACTGGTGATGAATGATCGTGACCGGTGGCGACGTGAGAACAAGGCACTGCGAGCGGAACTGGACACGATTAATCGTGAGTACGGAATTCGATAGTTGACACGAACACACGAGAACGGCCGGCTACGACAGGAAGCGAAAGCGACGCGGAGGACACTGCAGGACGCAGGCGTCGGGTCAGCCGGACAGGGGCGGGGGACGGCCACGGGTTGCTGTGGGTCAGTAGTTTCGCAGCCGTTTCCCCGCTCTTTGAAACATTGAAACAGGCAGCGTGCGTCGCGGCAATGCTGGCTCATAACAAATGTACCGCGACAGGAGCTGGCCTGCCTGGTAGCGACAGGTAACCAGACATGCCGGTGAGACGCCGGCCTTTGAAACAACGGGACTGGAAGGAGCGACATGGCAGGTGACACGAAACAAGCGCAGGAACGAGTGCGGCAGGCCATCAATGGCGATCACGGTGACGACCAGCAGCGGATTGCCGAGGAAGGCATGCAGCTCGTTGCGTTGTTGTTGTGCAAAAACACTGACTACGGTGGAAGTGCCTGGCAGATTCCAACGCTCGCTCCCGGACTCAGTCCGCGTGAGGCAATTCAGTGTCGCATGTCGGACAAGGTTCAGCGCTTACAGCGGCTCCTGGCCGGTCAGCAGACGGAGGTATCCGAGTCGACGGAAGACACAATGCGAGACCTCGCGGGGTACTGTGTGCTGTGGCTCGGAGTTCCAGCAGCCGTGCCGGAAGTGGTCACGGACATCGTCGACGGCATTCGCGTTGAGGAGACCGTCGACAGATGACCAGTCCGATCTCTTTCTTCGTGGCCGGCACTCCAAAACCGCAGGGTTCCAAACGCGCCTTCATGCGCCCCGGCGCCAGGCACCCGACGCTTCTGGAGTCGGCTGGCGACGCACTCAAGGACTGGCGTGCTTCTGTGGCATACGCAGCGGCGAAGCAGTCACGAGCCATCACAGGTGCAGTGAAGGTGAGCCTGGCCTTTCAGTTCTCCCGTCCGAAGTCGCATTTCCGGACAGGCAGGAATGCGGACCAGTTGGCAGCGTCAGCGCCCGGATACCAC
>JBDOMX010000133.1:0-2020 GCA_039831615.1 Planctomycetaceae bacterium | reverse complement strand
CAGGCAGTTTGAGAAATCTACCGTTCGTCCCTGGCTATCGGTCAGCCGGCCATCGTCCAGCAACTGCAGGAGGATGTTCATCACGTCGGGATGCGCCTTTTCGATCTCATCCAGCAAGATGACGCTGTACGGTTGCCGGCGAACCGCCTCCGTCAGCTTGCCCCCCTCCTCGTATCCAACGTATCCTGGCGGTGCCCCGATCAGACGGCTGACCGAATGTCGTTCCATGTATTCGCTCATGTCGACACGAATCATGCTGCCCTCGTCGTCGAACAGTAGCTCCGCCAGCGCCTTGGATAGTTCCGTCTTCCCGACTCCCGTCGGACCAAGAAAAAGAAAGGAACCAATCGGGCGATTCGCGTCCTGCAGCCCTACTCGACTGCGACGGACTGCATCCGAAACAGCACTGACTGCCCTGGCTTGGCCGATCACGCGCTGGCCAAGTCTCTCTTCCATAGACAATAGTTTTTCTCGTTCGGTCTCGACCATTCGCGTCACCGGAATTCCTGTCCAGCGGCTCACCACCGCAGCGATTTCCTCTGGCGTGACTTCTTCTCGCAACAGAACGGCTTCCTGGGATTCCATCGCCTTGTCTGGCGGAACCGTCGACAGCTGTTCTTGCAGCTGCTTACGCCGCGAGTCGAGTTCGTAGAGCGCCTGGTAATCCGTCTCGCTCACCGGCAGCTGGCGAGAGCGATTCGCCTGAATCGAATGGTCCAGCAACTGGAACTGGTGTTCATTTTCCTCGATCTGGCGCAGCAATTGCTGTCCGCCCATCATGCCACGCTTTTCAGCGTTCCATTGTTCCAAAAGTGCCGTTTCTGATTGTTTCAGAGCTTCTATCTGGGCCATCAGGTCGACCAGTTCAAGATCCGTCTCCTGCCCGCTCTCCTCGCGAAGTTGGCGAGCCGCCAACTCGCATCGTGTTAACTCGCGCTGCACCTGGTCAATTTCAACAGGAACACTATCCCGCTCCATGGCCAACTTACTGGCAGCCTCGTCCATCAGGTCAATTGCCTTGTCGGGCAAAAACCGATCCGCGATGTACCTGTCAGACAGACGCGCGGCGGCCAATAAGGCGGAGTCGCGAATCTTGACCGCATGATGCGCCTCGTATCGTCCCTTCAGTCCGCGCAGGATGGTCACCGCATCCTCAACAGTTGGTTCGGCAACCTGCACCGGTTGAAACCGTCGCTCCAGAGCCGAATCCTTTTCAATGTGTTTCCGATACTCATCGAGCGTGGTTGCTCCGATACAGCGCAGTTCTCCCCGCGCCAATGCGGGTTTGAGAAGGTTTGCCGCATCTGCCCCACCCTCCGCAGCACCAGCACCCACCACCGTATGCAATTCGTCGACAAAAAGGACTACCTCCCCGTCGGCCTCCTGAACTTCCCTGAGGACGTTCTTAAAGCGCTCCTCGAAATCGCCTCGAAATTTCGCTCCGGCCAGCAGTGAACCCATGTCCAGCGAAACGACTCGCTTACCCTGCAGTGACTGCGGCACATCGCCCTGAACAATTCGCAGGGCCAGGCCTTCCGCGATCGCGGTCTTTCCCACTCCGGGTTCCCCGATCAAGACAGGGTTGTTTTTCGTTCTCCGAGACAGGACCTGGATCACCCGACGAATTTCAGCGTCCCGGCCCACGACTGGATCGAGCTTGCCGGCCCGAGCAAGTTCAACAAGGTCGATTCCGTATTTATCCAGGGCCTCAAAGTTGTCCTCGGCATTATGCGTATCAACCGTGGCTGTGCCCCGGATACTGGCGAGGGCATCCGCCAGCTCAGCGGCCTGAACTCCGCCCAGCCTCAAGACACGTCCGGACGACAGTTGCTCGCTGGCAAGCGCAACAAGAAGATGATTAATGGCAACTAGTTTATCGCCCCGCTGCTGAGCAAGCTCTGCGGCAGCGTCTACCAGGGTCTGGATTTCCTGGGCCGCCCGCGGAGGATTTCCTCCGCTAACCCGACTGGCCGATTCCAATTCAGCCTCTAGAATCCCTTCCACCTGGGCTCGGCTCACA
>JBDOMX010000967.1:0-2021 GCA_039831615.1 Planctomycetaceae bacterium | reverse complement strand
CCGATTATCACTGATGGTCCGGCAATCGACAGCCAGCAAAACATCGCCAACCTGAAAACCACCGTCTTCCGCAGGGCTGTCGGCGATCACATCTGTCACCACAATGCCTTTGGGCACAGAAAGATTGAGGTGTTCCGCCAGTTCGGCATCGATCAGTTGCATACGGATGCCCAGAAACGCCCGCTGCACCTTGCCGGACTTCACCAGTTGATCAGCGACCCACTGAGCAGCCTTGACCGGAATGGCAAAACCAACTCCGTCATATCCACCCGACGCCGTCGAGATGGCGGTGTTGATTCCAATCACTTCTCCGCTCAGATTCACCAGCGGACCACCGCTGTTGCCGGGGTTGATCGCGGCATCGGTTTGCAGAAATTCCTGAGTCATTTGAGACTGCTCGAGGCCACGCGATTTGGCACTGATAATCCCCTGAGTGACGGTGCGGTGGAGACCAAACGGACTGCCGAATGCCAGCACCCAATCGCCGATCTCCATCTCAGCATCGTCGCCCAGTGTTAGAAAGGGGAGCGGCTCATTGACATCAATTCGCACAATGGCCACATCCGAGTGATCATCGGCGCGGATGTCGGTCGCCGTGAATTCACGACCATCACTGAGTCGGACGATCACTTGTTCAGCATTTCGCACAACATGACTGTTCGTCATGATCACGCCATCGGCAGAGATAATAAAGCCGGAACCCTTACCACCCGGCAGACGGCGTTGACGTTCGACCGGTCCGTCTTCCATGAATTCGCGGAAGCGGGGATTCCCACCGAAGTACCGACGAAACGTTTCTTCATTTCCGAATGGATTGCGTCGATCAATTGTCTCACTGACCACACGGCCCGTCGTGGCAATCGACACGACAGCCGGCATGGCCTGTTTCGACACGTGTCGAAAAGCATTCGACAAATCCAGAGCATGCGCCAGACCCGGCACATTTTGCGACTGTGTCTGGGCAACGGCGTGGCCGTTGAGGCTCTGTTGGTTCCATGCGACTACAGAAAGAATGAGCGCTACTGCAACGGCTGAAAACGCAGATGTTCGAGCAACTCGATTCGTCATCACAATTTCCTTATTTCGAGGGGCCGTGGCTGCATCAGGAAGTCGACGTTCCCGCCGATGGATGCCGGGCCGGCGGCCGGTACCCCGAATCAGTTGCCGAAGTCGATCCCTGCCGGGTCAAATTTTCCACAGGATCGTCGGCTTCCGGACAGTAGCAGCTGCAATAGGGCTGAACTTCCCATATTCTGGAGGCGAAAACCGGCGAAATGGTCCGAAGCACCGGCAGACTGCCGGCGGTATCGGAACCCATCACATTCATGGCAGGCAACATGTCGAACGATCTTCCGAGTCCGGACCGAGTGTCCCGACAGATGAAACTGTGCGAAGAACGCATCGGTTACTGCTTTCAGAATCAGGCACTGCTGCGGCAATCATTGACGCACAGTTCGTCCGCCTGCTCTCGACTGGAATGCAATGAACGCCTCGAGTTTTTGGGCGATGCTGTGCTGGGAATGGTCATTTGTCGCTATCTTTTCGAAAGATTTCCGGAAAGACGCGAGGGCCAGCTGACTCAGCAAAAATCGAGCCTCGTCAGCCGGACAACCTGTGCGCGGGTGGCACAGCATCTGGGCGCTGCAGAACTGATTCTGGTTGGTCGCGGCTTACAGGCCATTCCCGAATCCATCGATGCCGCTCTCGTCGAATCGCTGATTGCGGCCATCTACCTGGACGGTGGCATTGATGCGGCTGCGGACTTTATCCTGCGGGTGTTCGATCAGGAACTGCAACACTGCATCAGCGGTGAGCCTGAAAACTACAAGAGCATTCTGCAGGAAGAAACTCAGAGGACCAGTAATATCGCGCCGACCTATCTTGTTGTCGGTCAGCGCGGTCCGGACCACGCCAGAGAATACTGTATGGCTGTCGAAATCGATGGCCGGCAATTCGACCCGGCCTGGGGACGCAGCAAGAAAGAAGCTGAGCAAAAGGCCGCCATGCATGCGCTGCAGGTG
>JBDOMX010001213.1:0-2028 GCA_039831615.1 Planctomycetaceae bacterium | reverse complement strand
CAACATGTCTGTTCGGAGCGACAGTGCTGTCTCAGGCAATGGCTTTTGCCAACCCCGGGAGGCCCCAGCACCAGCAACAGGTTAAGATGGCCATTCGCAAATGCGGTGGCGATCCGTGCGAGTTCTGAGTATGTCGACGCACGCATTGTAGAATGCTTTGGACTTCTGGACTTGGTCATATCTTTCCCCGGTATCCAATTTTTCCAATGGACTTGAACTGGCCGTATCAGCCCTACATGGGACAATTGGAAAACCGGACGATCTCCACGACCAGGAAATATTGGGATGGACAAAGAGGTCCTGCGGTTGCGCTAATAGCCGTTGGAGTTACCGCTGCGCGGAAACGGGGCGGAACAGGCAATGGACTGCTGGGTTTTACCAAGTATCTGTCGTCGTACTCCACTTTCAACCCGGTGAATCACTGGAACTGAACTGCTGATCGTCACGGCTCAGATGTTCCGTCGTCGTATCGCGATTTGTGCCATCCTGAAACCAGACATTCGCCAGTTCTCTTCCTATCACTCTTGCCATTTCTTCCTGCTGTTTCGTCAGTCGACGGATTCCAATCGTGGTCCTGTTGTTCGCTTCTGACATTGCGGTTGCCACTTAAAGTGCCGGGGATGTCGAACGACTGCGCCGTCCATGGTTAAACATCCCCATCACTGTTACATGCCGCGAAAACGTACTCATTTTAGCCGCGCAACTGTGGCCGCGGCAGTTTTGTCTGACTTTGGCATCCAGCGTATGTTGGTAGCCTACTTTCTGAATCGGCTCTACTGGTTGCAACAACGGTCACGGTATTCCCCTCGCTTAGAGGGCATCTGGAAAGATAAAGGGTCTGGGCAGTGAGTGTCAAAAGGTGGATACTGTGTGCGGTAGGTTCTGGGTTTCCTTTCGACAGGGAGGTCGATCATGTCAAACGTTGCCACATGGCAAGCGTATCTTTCGGATTTGTCAGACGAGCAGTGGGCGATTGCTGAGCGCGAGTTGCCGCCGGCACCGAGCGGTGGGCGAACGCGGACGGTCAACCTTCGTGAAGTTGTGAATGCGATCTTCTACCGGCTGCGGACGGGCTGTTCATGGGAGATGTTGCCGCACGATTTTCCGCCGAAGTCCACAGTGTATGAATACTTCGCGGGCTGGCGCAACGACGGAACGTGGGAGCGCCTGCACGATGCGCTGCGGCGTGGCGTCAGACAGCAGGACGGGCGGGAGGCGACGGCCTCGGCGGCGATCGTGGACAGCCAGTCTGCGAAGACCACGGAGACTCGGGGCGAACGTGGTTATGATGCCGGAAAGAAAGTGAACGGACGCAAGCGACATATTCTGGTCGATACGTTGGGACTGTTGATCGCAGTGGTCATCACAGCCGCCAGCGTTCAGGATCGTGACGGAGCGAATCTGGTGTTCCAGGCGGCGCGTGGTGAAACGAGGCTGGAACTCATCTGGGCCGATGGCGGCTATGCGGGCCAACTGGTCGAAGCAACGCGACAGGCATTTGGTTGGAAGCTGGAGATCGTCAAACGCAGTGACGACGTGAAGG
Organism: Planctomycetaceae bacterium; assembly: GCA_039831615.1. Lineage (GTDB taxonomy): Bacteria > Planctomycetota > Planctomycetia > Planctomycetales > Planctomycetaceae > S139-18. The sequence goes on along the minus strand of JBDOMX010001213.1, from coordinate 485 downwards.
GGTTCAAAGTTCTTCCGCACCGCTGGATCGTGGAACGGACGTTCGGCTGGCTGGGTCGCTACCGCCTGTTCTGCCGCGAACATGAAGCCACGATCGCCAGCAGCCGCGCCGATATTCACCTCGCGATGACTCACATCATGCTCCGCCGTCTGACTCGCCCTCCGAAACGCCAATACCCAAACGAACATCTCCTCGCCCACATCGCGTGAATTACCAGATGCCCTCTGAGTTCAGCGGTGGCAGGATTATCGGCTCAACCCGCGATACGGGCGTCTGTTGCGGCTCCTGAGGCGGCTGGTCACCGGCTTTGCAGATCCATTCAACGACCTTCTCACCGTCACCGATGCTGCTCTGCTGATTGTAGTGACGACCAGTGATCGTCCAGAATCTCGCGTGATCGTAGATTTCGACCTGCTGTTTTTTCTCAGCGTCGATGACGTAGATACACCTGGACCCTTCCGGCTTCGTCGCCCGGACGATGAATT
>JBDOMX010000739.1:0-2029 GCA_039831615.1 Planctomycetaceae bacterium | reverse complement strand
CTTCCTCTCGCGGCTCGACGAGACGAAGGACGTCAACGGCAGGCCGCTCCTGGGCTCGACGATGGCGCTCTTTGGCAGCGGCATGTCCTACGGCCACAGCCACGGCAACGCCAACCTCCCGCTGGTGTTCGCCGGCGGCGCGGACCTCGGCCTGAAGCACGGCAGCCATCTCGACTTCAATCAGGGGCACTTCGACGGTTACACCCTCGACAAGCCCGGCGACCACTACCGCCTTTGTAGTCGGCCGGCGAACACAGACGCCCACATGAGCAACCTGCTGCTCCTGATGGCCCAGCGCATGGGTGTGGAGACTGACGGGTTTGGTGACAGCAACAAAGGGATTGAACTATGAAACAACTCAAACCCGACCGCTGGGTTGCTGCACTGTGCGTCGGCGTTTCCCTGATCGCATCTCAATCAACCGCCGCCGACGAGCCGTTTCGTCCCGAGGCAGGGAAGTTTCCACCGCTCGAAAAGGCACACTCTTACCGGGGCGAACTGGTGTTCGTGGATCATGCCAACCGTCGCGGCAGCATTCGCGTGCAAGGGACGGGTAAATTCTACCGAAACGACCCGCAGCCCTTCGCCATGCTTCCCTACGGCATCGTCCGCTACCAGGGAGCTCCGGCGGATCTGCGCGACATCCCGCTCGGCACTGTGATGCACGTCCGGGCCTTTCTCCCGCCGGACCCGAAGATTTCCGCCGTGCCTGTATTGCCGGTCAATAACAAGGAGAAAGACGCGGGGCATTATCGTGGCACCGGTACGGCACCCGCCGAGAACCACGTGCTCCTCCTCGAAGACGAGCCCAGTCACTGCCTGGACGAGGGGTTGGTCTGGAAGCTTCAGGAAGTGGAAGTCAGGAACAACGCTGGGAATATCAGTGCCAGACGCGAGCCGAAAGCTGGCGGAGACGGCAACTTCAGCGACGAAGAGTTGACCTTCGACGCCGGCACCCGCATCTGGCGCGGTCGAGAGCGGATCAGAATCGCGGACCTGATCGCCGAAGAAGCGTGGCCCGCCACCGGAAAGAAACAGCTTGGTGGGCAGGCCGTCCTGCTCGGAGTTACCTGGAAGCCTGCACCAGGGGATGGGTTGAGTGGCGCTTTCACCCAATTTCATATCTCGGACATCTGGCTGGACGACGACGCCATCCAACACGCGGCGCAATTTCAGACCGAGACGCACAATGCCTTCATCCGCAGCCGCTGGATGCCGGCTTCGGTTGATGCCGTTGAGTATGGCAAGTTCGGCCGCGCGACCGTCACTGCGTCGCTGTTCGGCGGCATGGATTCCTCGCTCTACAACGACTTCAAGAAAGGCATCGGAGCGCAAATGAATGGAGCCGAGAACACCTTGAAGCACGCAGCTGGCCACTACGGGCCCTCCCACGTGGCTTCCAGTGGCAAGATCCTCGACGTCACCCGGACAAACGGAGAAGTCCCGCTCGGCAGTAGCGGCATACGACTCCAGTTTGAGACCGACCTGATCATAGAAGGCATTCGCCCTGGAAGAGTCGTCCGTGTCCGCCCGGAAAGCTGGCCCAGGACGCAGATCCCCCGGGAGGAATACCTTTTCAACAACAGCCCTGAGGACCGTTTCCCGACCCCGAACATCTTCCCAAAATACTGACTCAGCGAGATCGGGTTATGACACAACTCAAATCCGGTCGCTGGATCGCCATGCTGTACTTCGGTGTGTCTCTTGTAACGAACGCGGCAACCGCCGCCGCCGAACCGTTCCGCCCGGAGGCAGGAAAGTTCCCGCCTTTCGAAAAGGCACACTCCTACCGGGGCGAACTTGTCTTCGTGGATCATGCCAACCGCCGCGGCAGCATCCGCATACAAACCGAGGGCAAATTTCGGTTCATCAGCCCATCGCCCTTCGCAATGCTTCCCTACCCGTACCTTTTCCGGCACTCCTGGCAAACGACCGTATTTTGACAACAGGCCAATTGACCTGCTTCGGTCACATCGAAGTCATGCACGAAACTCAAGCGATGCACGCCTGTGCTGTTATCGTACTGACG
>JBDOMX010000082.1:0-8603 GCA_039831615.1 Planctomycetaceae bacterium | reverse complement strand
CCTCCATGGCTTGAAAATGTAGGCTGATGCCCACGTTTGTTTGACACAAGTATCATAGGGTGTTTTCGAGTTTTTTTGTACCCAAAATGGGAACTACGACTTCGTCTACGCTTGATCGGGGACTAGACTGGACTCGATTCCTTCCTGCGGCCACAGATTGTTGACAGCCTAGATTAATGTTCTATTTCGCAATTTGGGAGTGCAGTTTGGAGTGTTGCCACGCCATCATTAGTGATTCCAGTGAACTCTAAGTCGATATGTTTCAAACTTGACATTTTGCTCAAATGGGGCACACATTCGTCACTAAGATCGTTCCCCTCCAGTTTGAGGAATTCTAGTTTTGACATGGCAGGCAAATGGCTCATGCCCGCATTGGTCACTTGAGTATGAACTATGTCCAACGCCTGAAGATTTGGGATGCACGCAATGTATGGGAGACCGGCGTCAGTAAAAGAGCTGCCATACATTCCAATCTTTTTTAGCTGCTTCGAATGCTTGAGCATTGTTTAATGTGTCTTGTTCAGTCGTTGAACGCAAACTCCGTGGAGTTCACCAGACTCCACCGAAGGTCGTCGTAAACCGCGACATCCCTCGTGTTGTCACCGATTCGTGCCCTCATCCGGCATACAGGTCCACCTGTCAACCATCCGCCAGCCGACGTGGGCCATCAAACATCAGGGACGGCGCCAGTGCTGTCGGCGAATTCGTCGGTCTCGACGCCGAGACGCTGAAGCATCGTGACATAGAGATTCGACAGCGGGATGTCCTCGTGAGTGATCTCCTGCTGCCATGGTTCTCGGCCGCCGGACCAGGGGCCGCCCTGCGGATTGTCAGGGCCATAGTTGAGGTACTGGCCGTGCCTGAAGCCCATGTTTTTTCCACCGGTCAGAATTAGGGGATAGTTGCGGGAGAGATGGAAGGCGCTGGATGCGGAACCAAACAGGAGCAACGTATTGTCCAACATGTTGCCGTCTCCGCCAGCTTCAGGAGTCGCTCTCAACCGGCTGGCAAAGCGTTCGTATTCTTCAATGAGGAATCGACAATACGTTCCAAAGTTCTTCCAGCCGTCAGGTCCCTTTGTGTTGTGCGAGAGTTCATGGGTGAGCTTGAAACCGACTGCCCGACCGAGATAGTCACTGACGCCGACGCCGTTTTCCCTACCGATCTGGTAGGTCGCAATTCGCGTAGAATCTGTCTTGAATGCGAAGTAGATCAAGTCGAACATCGCCTGAAGGTAAACGCGTGGATCTTCAGGTGTGATGTCGAGTTTCAGGTGATCGAGGTCGACTTTGGGAAGTGGAATGTCGATCCACCGCTTCGCCTTTTCGACTTTGATCTCGGTGTCGCGAACTGACTGAAGATACTCATCCAGCATCTTCTGATCGTGCGTCGATAGCGTTTGCCGCAACGAACTCGCATCGGCCAATAGATCGTCCAGCGTACTTTGACTTAGCGCCAGACGACGCGCTGCATCGTCATCGCTTTTCACAAACAGCATATCGAAGATGCGCTTCGGCCTGTGCTCTGCCGGGATGGCCCGACCACTTCGATTGAACGACACCGTGTGCGCACCACGCGGAGTTCCCGTACCCCCATCGGTCGACATGACGAGCGATGAAAAGCGAGTCTGATCTCCACCGTGAGCAGCAAATTCCTGATCAAGGGAGATGGAATTCCTGTAATCTCCGGAAGGCCCGGTCGGAGCCCCGGTGAGGAACTGATCGGCATTCGAATGGCCGTGAATGCTCCGCACCGAAGGATGCGACAAACCGGATAACACCGTCAACTCGTTGCGTAACGGCGCCAGCGGTTCGAGGCATTTCGTGAACGTGAAGCTCTTCCCGCTTCCATGAGGAAACCAGCTCCAGTCTTCGTGAGCCGGATCCTCTGCAAGCGGCATCGGCACTCCATCGGGCACGTAGAAGCAGGCCAGGCGTTTCCGCCTGACAGGCTGCTGGGCGGCGCCGGCGAAGCAGGCAAAGGTCTCGAACCACGGCAGGGCGAGCGCGACTCCGGAACCACGAAGGAATCTTCTACGATCGAGCGATGCGAGATTAATTGTCATCAAATTGCCTTTCGTAGAGCAGGCGGTTCGCCTACTGAATTTTCCACGATACAACACACGGGCAAGTCGCCTGTGCTAACTGCTACTTCGACTGAAACAGCTCGCTACTTACAATCAACGTGACCATTGTAGCAAGTCCATCTCCTTGTTTGCGAATATCGGCCGTTATCTGGTCGACGCTCGAGCGATCACCAAACGTGAGAGGTCGCCCGAGCGCATACGTCGTCATTTTGTGAACCATCGCACGGACGAACTGATCTTGTCGCTTCTCCAACAAAATACGCTTCAGCCCGTCCATGCCATCAAGCTTCTGCCCGTTGAACAGGAAGCTGGACGCATCGACTGGTTTCCCCTGTATCTCTGTTCGCCAGCTACCGACGGCATCAAAGTTTTCAAACGCAATTCCCCACGGATCAATCTTCGCGTGACATGACAGGCAGGCGGCGTGATTGCGATGATCCTCGATGCGCTGCTTCAGAGTGAGCTTGGCGATCTCGGGATCGGCGAGATCGATCTCGGGAACAGCCGGCGGTGGCGGTGGCGGCGGATCGTTCAAGAGACTCTCGAGCATCCAAACACCCCGTTTCAGCGGATGCGAATCCTTGCCATCAGAATTCATTGCCAGTAGACCTGCTTGAGTCAGCAAACCGCCTCGCGCGTGCTGCGTCTCAAGCTTCACACGGCGAATGTGGTTTCCATAAATGTCACTCAAGCCGTAGTGTTGTGCAAGCCGCTCATTGGCCATCGTATATTCGGCATGGATGAAGTCCACAACGCTGTGGTTGTTCTGCAGTATCTCGTGAAAGAAGGCGACCGGTTCCTCCTGCATCGCCTCTTTCAAAGACCGGTCGAACTGAGGGTACGCCCCCCGGTCGACGTCCAAAAAATCGAGCAACTGCATGCCGAGCCACTGACGCACGAAATGCTTTGAATAACGCCGGGACCGCTGATCGGCCAGCATTCGCTTGACCTGACTAGCCAAAACCTCGGCCTCGCTCAGCCGTCCCTTCGCCGCCAGATTCAGAAGTTCTTCGTCGGGCGTGCTGCACCAGAGGAACATGGAAAGACGAATTGCCAGTTCCTCGGGCCTAATCGGTCTTGCCTGCAGCTGTTCCGGATCGGCCTGTACAAGATAGAGAAAACTCGGTGATGAAAGCACGGTCGCGAGGACTTCGATCATGGCTTCCTGAAAATCATCGCATTCGGGGCGGATGTTCTGGAACAAAGCCAGTTTCTGGTCGACTTCTGGCGCAGTCACGCCGCGCCGCCAGGCGCGCGACATGAAATCCGTTAGCACTTCCCGCGCGTAGATCGTTTCGTCAGCTTTGTTCGCGCTGTCAATGAAGATGCGAGTATGCGAGTCGGGCGGCCATTGATCGTAAGCAGGCGCCGTGATTTCCACGTAATCAATCTGAATGTCGCCTTCTGAGACCGAGCTGTTCACAAGCTTCACATATTCGGAAGGACTCGGCAAATCTCCCATCTTCGACGTCTTCCGCACCGAATTGCGTGGGTAGATTTCGCTGAGCGGAATATCCCACTGATAGAACTGCGGTTGATTCGGAGCGGCATCGATGGGCACATCCTGGTCACTGATTCTGACGGAGGCCTCGGAGTCGTTGCTGGCCTGCCAGCCAAATTCCAGTTGCAGGCTCGGAATGCGATTGTCCTCGACGGACGTTCGCGACGCGCGGATGCGAACTCGAAGCGTGCCTTCTTCAGGAATCTGATCGCCAAGTTCGACGATCATCTTCTGCTGCCGTGGAATGACGCCAACGTGATCAGAAACCACTGGAACATTAGGTCGCGTCGCCGTTGAGTTCCATGCGTATTCTGCAGCGGTGTAATTCCAGGATACGGCTGCGGTCCGTCCGGTGCTCAAATGCCTGTAGTGAGTACTGTTGGGCCTGACTTGAAACTCTGCAGCTTGCCGTTCTAGTTCCTGCTTTAGCTTTTCGGGATCGTCTTTGTGCTCCTCCCTGATCTGCTGCAGTTGTTCCTCCTGACTTGCCCACGCATCGGCCGAAGCGTCCTTCATTGAAATGCCCCAGTAAATCGGTTCCGGCCGCTCGCCCTGTACGGTTGCCCTCTTCAGGGCATTGAGGCTCGACTCGCGGTAAGTCCCGAACTGGACAGCCGACATGTGCAGCAACTCAGAGCTGTTCTGAAAACCATCTTCCGAAGTCGACTCCGGCGGCAAATTCTTGGCGAACCGATAGGGAAGCCCCAGCAAATCCTGCAGGGCGTAGTTGTATTCGTAATTAGTCATCCGCCGAAACGACGAGTGCCCCCGCTCAGTGCGACGCACCGCCGACGCGACCTGAATTTCGGAGGACAACCACTCAATGACTTCGCTGCGATCATCATCCGCCAACTCGGCTTCGTCCGCGGGAGGCATTTCGCCATTGCTCAGCACACCAAGAACTTCGAGCCACCGGTTCACATCGCTTCCGTGAAAGAGATCGGGGTCCAGTATGTCGATCCGAAGATTGCCCTCCTGAGTCTCAGCTCCATGGCATAGAGTGCAGGCCTTTTTCAGGACAGGCTCGACCTCCTTTCGAAATGCTACAAGATCGGCCTTTGGAGCGTCTGATCCGACGGAGCGCGGCTCGTGTTTCCGATAACTCGACAGGAGTGCGCCAGCCTTTCTTAGCTCGTCCAGTGTCGTACGTGTCGCTTCCCCTTCGGCAACTCCATCCACATTTTGCTCTGCTACTGGATCAGGCGTGGAGCCACTTTCGTTTTGTCCCGTTACCGCTCCAGCCATCATACCGAGCAAAGCGATAACCGATATGACGAGTCGATAATTCAACTTAGTGCTCTTTCTTGTCATGTTGATTCGGCGGATGGCATTCAAACGGTACTGTTCGTGCAGCCTGCATGCAGTGGGGCTGGTCTCGGCCAGCAGGAGATATTCTACCACGCCAGTCACCCCGAGGAAAACGGCCATCCAAATGTCATCGGCCCCAAACGACGGTTTATCCGCGACGCGAAGGCGAGATCCGCGAGCCAGAGGGGAGCTCCGCGAGCCAGAGGGGAGCGCTTTGTCGTGACCTTCAAATCGAGGATTACGGTGGGCGAGTGGACAACAGTACCGGTAGACAAGGTGCGGGTGGTCCAGCTACGATTTCGTGTCGTGACGATGGTGTCGGCGCACGAGCGCCTCGAACCCGCCTCCCTGAGCAGTGCCCGCTTGGAGATCAAACAACCATGAGCAAGTGTCATCGCCGTTCGTGCGGACTTATTGTCATTGTCGCCGTTCTTCCGTTGACGCCGGTGGTGGCGGAAGGTCCGTGGTGGACCCCCGGTGAACCCTACCGGGCCTTCGTGACGGTCGATCTCGAATCGTACTACCACGATCGTTGCATCGGCGGCGACCTGGGCGACGGATACGGGGTGTCGCCCGACGCGCTCCCTCCGGCCGATCGCCACGTCGCCGTGGCGGGAATACCTTTCTATATCAGCAAGCGCACCGGTGGTGACAATCTCGACCTCCGCCGTGCGCGGTGGCCCGATGTCGAGCGCGACCCGGTCGACTTTTATTTCCACTACCAACCCAAGCTCGACGGGGATCCTGAGTGTCCGGTCGTGCATGTGCCGAATGTGAACTACTCCGCGGCATATCTGCTCTGCATGGCTGACACGGACACCGAGAAGTTGCCTATCGTATCGCTTCGCTTCGGACTCCACGACGGTTACGGCTATCTGTATGACTCGGAGGTCACCGTGCCCCGATGGAACGATCCGCCCAACGCGAACGTGGTCGGGTCGGGCGAGGTGACGCTGGTGGATCGCGCCGGCGGGAAGCGCACCGGGCGGGTGTTCGTGGTCCGGGCGCCGATACGATCAGGGGAGACGCAGGAGTTGGCCGGAAGCGACCACCTCGACCTCGAGTTGACAAAGTCGCTGCACCTTGCGGTGCGTCAGCCCGATCCGAATCGATTCCGGATTCGTCCGCTCGGCCGGCCGAGCGCCGTACACGTCTTCGCGCTCTCGCTAGAACGTTCCCCGGTTCAGATGACCGTCACCTCGCCCGAGATCGGCAACATATTCACCGAGCCGGCGGTGCCGACGTTCGATATCGTCCTGAGCAACACGACGGCCCGGCCGCAGCCGGTCCGGATCGATGCGATCATAACGGATTTCGACGGCAAGGTTCATCAGATCGAATCCACGGCCCAGGTGCCTTCCGGAGGCAAGACCACGAAGCGCATCGAGATCCCGCCGTCGGGACGAGGATGGTTCGAGATAATGTTTCGCCTCACGACCGAGTCGCACCGACCTCTCGTCGATCGCACGACGACGTTCGCCCTTTTGCCTCCCGATACCCGGCAGGCGACGTTTCGCGACTCCCCGTTCGGCACCTGGTGCTTTGGCATGGCGCATCGCGGCGTGCCAATCGAAAAGTCCGGACCCCTTCTGCAGAAGGTGGGCATCCGGCGGACCCTCGGGATCGGTGACGACGAGCAGATGAAGGAATACGGCCTGACGCTCGAGCAGTTTCCGAGCATCGTCGGCACGCATTCAGTGACGGAAGCGGATCGTGACAATCTTCGGGCGCAATTCGGCTCGCGGCCGGATACGGACGAGGCGATGGTGTTTCACGAGTCGAACATCGGACCGATTATGACCCACCCCGCCTTCGTCGTGGGGGAGCGCCCCGCGCCGCTCGACGAAGATACCGAGAAGGAGTTGCAGAGACGACTCGCGGCGGCCGTTGCTGCGAGCAAGGCGGCACGCGAGGTTGCGCCGCAGATCAAACTGGTATTCGGGAACATGACCCAGCCGGCGCTCGAGCAGTTCTTGTCCCGCGGGTATCCGGCCGAGTATATCGACCTGCTCGGCGAGGAATCGCCGGGCTTCATGCGGATGCCGGAACGGCAGCCGGAGGTGGCCGGCTTCGGCAGTCTCTGGTGGATGAAGGAGATGGCCCGCCACTACGGGTACGACAAGGCCCGGCTCGCCATTTCTTACGAATGGATGTACCACAGCACGAACCCGGGCAACAATCCAGAGCCCGTGGCCGCTGCGTATAACGTGCGGGATTGCCTGCTGGCGCTGGCCTACGGCGTGCCCCACGTCAACCCGGCACTCATTCATGATGTCGGCAACGCCTACTATTTCTCCAACTGGGGCGCGGCCGGCCTCTGCCGGCGTCCGCCTGAAATCAATCCGAAACCGGGTTACGTGGCGTACGCGACGATGACCAGGATGCTCGATCTTGCCGTCTTCTCCCGTAAGCTCGAAACAGGGTCGACCAGCGTCTTCACGCTGGAATTCAAGAAGCCGAAGGGATCGAAGGTGTACGCGCTCTGGACCATCCGCGGTGAACGGGACGTTCGACTGACGCTGGCGAAGGGTGACGCGGCGACCCTCACCGACGGAATGTCGAACGAAAGGCGTATCGACCCGCAGCAGGCAGCCGTTCGGCTGGCCGTCGGCGCGATGCCGGTGTACGTCTCCGGTGTCGAGATCCAACGCATCGAAGCGTTGGAACCACGGTACGAGGAGAAACCCGGTCCGGACGCCAAGCGTCTCTCGGCTCTCGACACCCTCAACGCCTGGTCTGTGAACTCGTCACGGGATGCGGATTACGAGAAGCACGTGTGGGATCAGGTGCAGCGGCCCGGCGTTTTTGCGTGGCGGGTGGTGACCGATTCGGTGCGGGGTGACGTGATCGAGGCGGCGATTGACGGCCCGCAATCCGGCCCGGACGTGGCCTCCTACTACAACACCCTCGAGTCGAAGAAACCGATCTCTCTTCCCGGCACGCCCCGTGAAATCGGGGTGTGGGTGCTCGGGAATTCGAGCTGGGGTCGGATCGTCTTCGAACTCGCCGACGCGAAAGGCGAGACCTGGACCCACACCGGAGCCGCCCAGACCAACGGGGGCGCCGATTGGAACACGGTCGATACCGAGAGCACGTCGTACATCAACTTCGACGGGTGGCGTTTCGTCGGCGTCGCGCTTCCGGGACAGCACCCATTCGACCACTATCATTGGCCCCGCAACGGCAACTGGCGACACGTCGGCGGTGACGGCATCGTTGACTATCCGCTCGCGTTGACCCGTATCACGGTCGAGATGCGCGAGAAGCTCGTCTACATCGACGAACTCGTCGACGTTACTCGCCGCAGCATCCGGCTCGGCGAGATCTTTTGCTCGTACTGACGGTCGTACCGGACTACCGGGGTATCGGCGCACAAAGTGAGCCCACGCTCAGGCAGGGGCAGAACTGCGAGACACGAAACGGGCGTTGTGGACGGCGAACCACGGCGTCGCTACGCCAGCAGATCCAGTACGGACCACGCCGGTGAGGCGTTCGTCCTACCCCTGAAGTGGGTAACTGAACGTGCACCGGAAGATCCGCATTCTCCGTGCCAAGAACGTAGCTGAGCCACGACCCCAAGCGGCTAACCCAAGTTCCACAGTTATTCGAAAAGCAAAAAAATACGAGATTTTTTTGGCCGATTCATGAGAGACATGGCAATTTGGGAAGTAGCTGGGGCAAGCTGCGTAGAGCCATTGGACATCACCT
>JBDOMX010000360.1:0-2032 GCA_039831615.1 Planctomycetaceae bacterium | reverse complement strand
CCGCCATAAGACGAATGGCAGTTCACCACGTCCGACTTGAATTCACTCAGACCCAGCAGCACCGAATTCGCGGTCTCAGGGGACGAAGCGCGTGGAAAGAAGAGTACCTCGTGCCGCTGGCTGAGCGCCTCTTCCAGATCACGGGCACATCTCGCAGCGCCCGCCCCCCAATTCTCGTGAACAATTGCAATTCTCATCAGGAACTTTTTTGCCAGCCATCTACAGGCACTTTATCAAGTCTAGATGTCGATCCGCTAATTGAGTCCGGATCAGTGTGTGTTGTCTTCGAAGTCTCCGGGTCCTGTGTAGTTTGACGCGTCAAGATCAGTTTATGTTTTTAGGGGCTGTCCGGTGAATGTCCACCCATAGGGTTTGGCCATTGTCTCGTTGAAGTAATGGATGAAGTCGAGGAGTCGCTGTTGCAGTTCGTCGACTGACTTGAAGTGGCTGCGTTTGATGACTCGGCGGACAACGACGCTGAACCAGATCTCTACCTGATTCAGCCAGCAGCTGTGTTTGGGCACATAGGTAAATCGAATCCGTCGTTTCGCTGCCGTCAGAAATGCCTTCCGTGATTCCTGATTTTTCAGAATTCCGGACTTCCCTTTCACTCCCAGCTGTTCAGCCGGAAGCTCTCCCGCTTCCATCGCCATGGCCCACGACACCCGGCTCTCAGACCGATGCGTGTTGAGCTGGTCAACGACAATTCGCCAGTGGGAATCGGGATGCAGATTCACCGTGCGTTTGCAGTGATCCAGAAAATCCGCTTCGGTTCGGGTTGGCCCGAGCGTGGGGAAAATCGATTTTCCGGTCATCACGTCGAATGTCGCAATCAGGCACAGCGTACCATGACGCTTGTATTCAAATTCGATGCGTTATTCCGGCCCGGGCCACATCTTTTTTTGGGAGCAATTCGTTCGAGCGCCTGAATGCTCGTCATTTCGTCCATGCAAACGGTGTGCGTGTCAAACTACGCGAGAAGTTCGGGAGCCTGCTGATAGCATTCGCACACCGTCTGCATCTGTCGTTCGAAGACGGTTTTAGCCGCACCAACCCTAATCCGTACGCAACGTACGGCTAACGCTGACACCCTACTTATTTCAGCCAACCCCACAATTATAGCTTGACAGAGCACTAGTCTGAACACTGGCTCATCTCGCGGGCCTCCTGCACTGCCATGATATCGACGCGGAAGTCCACATTATCGGAACACGCAATTCCGAAAAGCGGCCGGTCGGCGACCGGTCCGCTTCGTAATATGTAGCGGTAGCCCATGCGTCTTAGAAACTGCAGCAATTCATCGAACCGCTGCTGGTTACTCGCAACGGCGTGATAATCTATACACAACTGCCGCACAACTTTTATTGCATCTCTGCAGTCGAGAATCGCCTCTATCCCGTCCTCCCGGATGCACACCTTCAGAAAATCCACTGGCTGTGTCAGGAGGTCTCGCAATCGCACTACATCTGGACTGGGAGTCTCGCGTTCGCCGTTAGACGCTTCCGATTCTTCTCCGTTCGGGATCCGATCGCCCAGTTCGTGTCTCGTCGTTGCCAGCGCCGCATGATGGACTTCGACTTGTGCATTCTCAACACCCGCAACAGTCTTCTTCAGAATTCGAAAGCATTCCGCTACCGGCTCGAGCGCGATGATCTGCGGAGTAGAAAATCTGCTGGCCCAATACCGTATTGCGAGCCCCGTCCCGGCACTGCAGTCGATGATACGAGGATTCGCAGTAAGACAAGGGAAGTCATAGGTTTGGCGCCAAAAGATTCGCTCATAGTCCTTCATAAACTCACGGGCATCCGCGAAAAAAACCTCCTTTCCGCCCACTCTCGCTACTCCGTCGCGGTCTTGGGGATAACGGTTCAGTCGTGCATACTCCTGCTCCAATCGCCACGCTTCAGGCTTCACAACACGCTTCACGCTATTCTTGACCGGACCAAGCAGAAAACGTCTCCCAGAATTTGCTAAGGCTCGCTTGCTCTTTGTCCATCCGTTCCGAAGCCTGCCCCACCGGAAAAGTTTTTTC
>JBDOMX010000339.1:0-2032 GCA_039831615.1 Planctomycetaceae bacterium | reverse complement strand
GGCGATGGTACCTCCGTCCGTTTCGCCGTAACTTTCTATCGCGACAAGACCTGGTACGAACGGAATCAGGCCAAAAATCCAAAGCAGATTCCCTGGGCAGAAGTTCATGACTATGTGGACCTGCCCGTGGAAGATCTACGAAAACCGCTGGTTCGCAAACGTCTTGCGGAACTTATCGAGGCGCTGGGGGAAGAAACGCGAAACGACAGGAATCTGCAGGCCGCCACGCGACTCTGCTTCAGACGACTTCTGCAGGAATCAAATCAACCGTTTTTCAGATTGCTGGAAACAGCATACCAGACGGAAGCAAGCAGTGGCGGCAATCGCCTGGAAAGTGTTTACGCCGGACTGGAACATGCGATGCTGGAAAGCGAAAACTTCAGGAACAATTCCCTTTCACAAATCATTCTGATTGGTGACTGGGGCGACAACGGCGACAGCGGGCTGTCGGAAGCCGAAATCGTCGATAACATCCTGGCACCGGACCAGGATGCACCGTCATTTCTTTCCGTAATCGATGTCGGAAACCAAAGGGAACTTCATCGCGCCATGTCCGGCATTGTGGAAAAGCTCAATAAAAAGATAAACGTCGAACATACTTCCGGCGACCCGGAGTACACCCGTATCGGCCAGACCGTGGTGGAGACCCGGCCCGCTGACGTTGCGGTTGCCATCAACACGCAGGTCTCGGCTGCACGTGCCCACATGCAGCGAACACAGCGGGACTTTGATCAATTGCTGAGCGAAGGGTACGGAGGGAGCCTCACGTCATTTTCACGCAAGGTATTAAGCAGTCAGGGCGTCGATGTTGCTTCCCTTTCAAGAATCGAGGGGGCAGAAGTGTTTCGACGGTCGTTGCTGCCGTACCTGAGCGGGCAGGGCAAGAGCTGTGTTCGACAGAACGTGCTGATCTCAAAGGGTGAACTGGATCGGCTGATCGGCGTACTGAAACCCATTGGAGGACATGAGATCCGCGACAAAGGAATTGCTGAAGGACGTTCCCTGAAGACGCTGTTTAAACGGGCGGTGGAAGGGCTGCTGGGCAACGAGGACCAGAGTATCAGTTTCAGTGAAGCAATGAGAACGCTGACGGGACTTCCGGCGCGCACCGGCATCATGAAGCTGGAATCGGACGAGGATTGGGAAGAATTTCTTGAACAGCGATCAGACCCGGCTGAAGAAAAGACGCGGAGGGAGAACCTTGAGAACGAATTTGAGCGTCTGAGTATCGTCTATTTCAAACTGCTGGATGTGAAGCTGAATCGATATCGACGCTACGAGTGGAAGGATCTGGAGCCGGAAAATCTGGATGATTTCCCCAAGCGTCAGCTCATCTCTCATCCGGAAAACCCGTTCAGTGAGGATCCGAATGCCACGGTCAAACGGGACTTTACATACGACATCGATGGTGTCACCTACTACTGGCTCGACGCGGAAACGGAATACCCATGAAGTGCGGTGCTGGTACAGATGATCCGTTGTTCGAACTGTCGGACGTATCCGTCAATTTTGGTGACACAGAAGCATTGAAAAAGGTCACAGTTTCGATTCCCCGCGGTGGAATCGTGGCCATCTGCGGGCGGTCGGCATCAGGCAAATCCACGCTTCTGAATGTTCTGGGTCTGCTGCGCGTTGGCAGGCATGAAGGCAAAGTTACCTACCATCCACCGGAAGGCCACGGCCACACAGTCACCTTTGACAAAATCGATGCGGAAGAGGCGACCCGCTGCCGCAGTCAGCAATTCGGCTTCATCCTTCAGTCGTCCTACCTGCTGCCGTTTCTGAAAGCGGCCGAAAACGCACAGTTGCCTCTCCTGATTCGCAACACCACTGGCGAGGCTCGACAGACTGCTTTCAGTCGTATCACGACGCAGTTGAACGGCGTCGCGGAGTCAACGGATTCAAGAGATGACCTGAAGCAAGCGGCGCAGAATCTGCCAGACAGCATTTCGGGCGGACAGAAACAGCGTTTCGGAATTCTGCGGGCACTGATTCACGATCCGCTCGTTGTCTTCGCAGACGAACCCTGTGC
>JBDOMX010000477.1:0-8623 GCA_039831615.1 Planctomycetaceae bacterium | reverse complement strand
CGATGAACCTACGGAAGCTGCGGGACGTGAACTCGATTATTCCTCCGGAATGGCCGCGCCGCAACTAACAGCTGCAGGTACGAAGCCGCTGAGCTGCTTCGCGCTCGCCTGTGACGCATCAGCTACTTAGAGACAGGCTGAATATTTACGAGCAGGATCCCGAAAGCAACGGCGATTCCTGAGGCGAACAACCATGGTGACAGTGGATCCCCGCGAAACAGAACAGCAAACAGGATTCCGAACAACGGTGTTGCAAAACTGAAGACGGCCACTGACGATGCTGAGTGTTTTGTCAGCAGACGAGCTTGAATTGCGAAACAGAGTCCTGCGACGGCAAACCCCTGATACGCTAACCCCCAGAGCGCGTTCCGAGTCAATGCGTCATCAATGTGAAGCAGCACCGCAGGCTGAAACCCATCGATCAGGAAAGCCCATCCCAGCATCAGGGAAGTGCCGATCACTGCGTGCCAGAATATGAACGAATCCGGATGGATGTACTGGACGACGTGTTTGGTGTAGGTCAGTTTGATCGCCAATATGAGCGCACTGAGGAGCAGCAGCAAATCTCCGTCCAGTGAAGCCTGTTCCAGACGAACAGTATTCTGAGTGGACTGAGGGAACAGGACAATTGCCACTCCCAATGCCGCCAGCAGAAGGCCGATGAATCGCAAAGGTGTAATGCGATGTGCCCGGGTCACGTAGTGTTCGATCGCCACGATCCAGAAAATGAAGGTGTTCACGAAGATGGAACCATGCGAAGCATTGGAAAGAAAAACGCCCGCGGTGAAAGTTCCAATCTGAAAGAATAAGAGCAGCCCGCCGATAATCGGCAGCTTCCATTGCCCGGTCGAGATTCGCAGTGAAGTGCCGTGAACCATCGCCCAGCCAAACATAAAAAATACGGCCAGCAGGAACCGCAGCCCCGAGACGGCCATTGGCCTGAGCAGGTCAGTGGAGTACCGAATCGCGACCGGTGTCCCGGCCCACAACACGACTGTGACCAGCGTGAGGAAAACGGCCTGTGCATTGAGAGGCTGAGACCGGCTGTTCAACGGCGGATTCCGGAAAACGGAAGAGACTCTGGCGTTTGAGGATTGAAGATGGGTGGACGGGGCGCCAATCCTCTCTGCGATTCGCGTTTTCGTCAGGTAATCCGTACTCTGCAAATAGCGTGAACGACACGAAATGTCAAAGTCGTCACCGAAATCGCAGTCGTCCCAATTGGTTCAGTGATGCCACACCGAAGGAGAACACCATGAGATGCTTCCGCCTGCATTTGATCCCGGGGATATTGGTTTGCTGCTCAGTCATCCCGGTGAGCGGTGGACAGTTGCTCTATCTGGCATCGCAGCAGGACAAGGCGATCATTGCGTATGAGGTCGGTCAGGATACTGGAGAATTGGAAAGACGATTTCAGTTTGACCTGGAGGCCACACCCGGCGCGATGGCTTTCTCTCGCGATCAGTCATTTGTTTATGTGGCGCTGTCCGGACTTGACAACGGCGGTGCAGCAGCTGCGACACTCGCGCGCGGCAAAGACGGATCGTTGACGCTGAAAGGCACGGCGACAATCAAGGCAGGTGCTCCCTACATTCGGTGCAGCAATGACGGCCGTTGTCTGCTGGCAGCTCATTATGGGGCCGGCGACGTCACGGTGTACCGAATCACAGACGGCATTTGCACAAAGCAGCTGCTCGATCAGAAAACGACCGCGAAGACAGCGCATTGCATTGAATTGGATCCGTCCGGTCAGTTCGTGTTCGTGCCCCATACGTCGCCGAATCGGATTTATCAATTTCGGTTTGATTCGGTGTCGGGAAAACTAACCCCCAATGATCCGCCGTTTGTCAGCGGGCCGGACCAGGATCACCTGTATCATCAGCCCCGGCACTACGCCCATCATCCCCGGCTGAATATGGCCTACACTTCGAATGAGAGGGGTGGCGGCATTTCCGCCTGGGATTTCGATCCCAGGAGTGGCAGACTCGAACTCGTCCAGACACTCTCGTCGCTCCCCCCGAACTACGATGGCGAAAGCGCCGCAGCCGACATCCAGATCACTCCCGACGGGCGGTTTGCGTACGTTTCCAACCGCGACGTAACTCAGAGAAAGCCGGGCGAGATGCAGCAGGATACGCTCGCCGGTTTTTCGCTCGATGCAGACACTGGAAAAATGAAACTCGTCGGCCATGCTGCGACTGTTAACTTTCCACGGTCCTTTTGTATTGATGGAACCGGGAACTATCTCTTTGCTGCCGGGCAACGGACAACTGAGCTGTTTGCTTATCGAATCGACCAGATGTCAGGCAAACTCAGACTGCTGAAAAAGTATGAGTCCGGTGGCAATCCGATTTGGGTCATGTGCGGACCCGCGGAACTTGACTGATTTGCCAGCACACCTCCATCCTAAAGCTCGTGGTTATCAAAGTTTTATGAGCCAGACTTCCGCCACCATACAGCCTCGTCCATCAACGAGGTTCCATTCCACGTTCAATGTGCCGGACCGCGTTGCATCCTGAGGCAGGTAGTAGCTGACCGGCCAGATGGGGTCCGGTTGTGCAACGGGACCGTGAATGCCGAATTCGTCGTTCAAAGTGAGCGTCATGGTGGGACGGAAACGCCCGGCGTACGTCACTTTGAGCCGGTAGCTGGCGTCAGGGTCGAGACCTTCGTACCTCATTTTGAGCGGCGTGCCATAGAGTGTCGTGATTTGAGTTTGCCACGACATCCGAAGTTCCTGGCGTCCTGTGTGGGCTCCTTTCAGCCGGGCGACTTCCTCCCGGAACACCATATTGTCCGCTTCCGTTGGGCTGGCCTGCTCTGCAATCGTTTTGGGGTCGGCCTTGTACAGCGGGAAGGCCACGCGGGCGGAATGATTGCCCGACGGGTCATCTTCCCAGCTTCGCTGGGAGACGACGTGAGAGAACTCTCCGATCGTACCGAGATCGTCATAGAACCCGCCGGGACCGGGATCCTTCCAATTCAGGATTGTGTCGATTCGCGCCAGTTGATCCGCCTGATTGTCCAGAGCCAGAATTGCCGCAAATCGTTGCTCCAGCCAGGGCCGGTCATTCAATGGCTGATCAAGCCAGTCCAGCATGGCGCCGCGCTCCGGGTTTCGGGCGCGGTACGGAAGTTCCACACTCAATTGATAGCCGATGCTGTCTAACATGAGAGGGCCCAATTCCTCGATGCCGGCCCGCAGTGTGGGCGCTGCGGGCCGGTCCGCCTGTGCCAGTGCCGCACGGGCGTTTTCGATGGCTTTGCTCACGCCAACACGGGATGCAGCGGCGAGTGCGACGTGGGCCTCTGCTTCGTAACTCTTCTGGGCACGGGATTCTGTCTGGACGTTGGCATCGAAGCGGGCGCGGAACAGGTACATCTGTGCTCGCCAGTTGTTTTCAAAACCAGTGACGCGTTTCGCGATATCTTCCCACGTGGCAAGCGTTCGGGGAATGGCCGTGTTGTCCGTGACTGGTCCGCTCCAATTCGCCTCCAGAGCTCGAAGCCCTTCCGCAACGTCTTTCGCCAGGTCGACTCCAAACCAGACCTTGCCGTATTCCTCAAGGGCAGCATCCATGTCTGTCTGCGGATCCCAGCCCAGGACGTTCCAGACGTGTTTGTTCAGGTCATCATGGATCCCGTCTGAATACGTGCCAAAACCGTCGCTCACATCGAGGTAACGGCCGTAGATGTGCCGCTGCATTTTCGGCATCGGCATCACTGGCTCTCGGCCGATGGTTTGCGCGAAGGCCGGGTCCCAGTTGGGAATCGGGTACTGGCAGCGCACTGTATGGTTGATGTCCGGATACCGTCGGATGGGATAACGCTTCGGTGTGCGTTCCCGCATTTCCTCCCATCCCATCTTGATCCACGGTCCGTAGATAAGTCCGGCAAGCCAGTCGGGGTTGTTTGAGGCAAGGTAGTCGAAGAAGTAGTCGTTTTCTTCCAGCGTAAAGGTCTGGTTGGAGACCCAGATTTTGGCATTCGGATGGATCTCGCTGAGGACGGGGGCGAGTTTCTCAAGGAAGGGCATGAGGTGTTCGGCCGGTGTATCGCCGTCGTCGCCGCCGGGTACAAACAGGTGGTCAATCGCCGGATAGTCCGCCAATAAACCTCGACGCGTCGCGAGCCCCCGCGCTAAGCCCTCAGGTGTCGTTACGTCCTCACCCGCCATTGCCATGACCGGTGACCAGACCCAGACGTCAATGCCATAGGACCGAATCAACGCTGAAAGCGCCACGTTCATCGAACGCATGGTCTCAGTCATGACCGGACCATCTTTGGCATTTGCATCAAGGTTGCTGATGATTTCCACACCGTTGCACCCGAACATGACCAAGTCACGAATATATTGCTCATAGACGTCAATCGTCCAGGCATCGTAGGTGTTGGCGGTGTGGCGGTAGGCCAGCTGATGTGCCCGAATTGGCACATCCGGCGCAGTGGCAATCGGAGTCGCGAGTTCCAGGGTCAGAGTTCCTGGCCTGTAAGTCGCCAGGCGAATCAGACGTCCAACGGCATACAGGGCGCCGCGAGCGTCGTACCCAACGAGACTGACCACGTTTCCGGAAACTGCGATCCCATACGCTTCGGCCTTGGGAGGGACTTTGACTTCCGATCGGTCAGGCGCGATCCCGAGTCGAATCACCACGCCATTCGTCGGCGCGGTTTCGGCAATAGGTAACATGATGCCACTGCGCTCGGCCAGTTCTTCCTGTAACATAACGGCCGCCCTGGCCACCACAGCAGAGGCTGAAGTGGGGACGATCGTTGCTCCGGAAAGATCGAGCGCCGAGGCAGGGGCCGTCATCGCGACACCAACAACGACAGGAAGCAAACATCGGTTGAACGTGCAAAACATGGATTACTCTCTAAAAGTACGTCGTCGCGCGCAGTCTGGTTTTCGTGGGTCTGAGGGGCGAGCGTGAATCAGTGTTAATCGTGTGTATTCCGGCGACCGCTGCATTCGGTCGTGCGACCGCTGGATAATGTGACGCCCCACAGATCTCAGCGAACGTACGGCCGAGTGCAATGTTCCTGGTACCAAAAAATGCCTTTGGGCTCACGAAATGGCGATATTTCGCTATTTGCCCAGTTCATTCGCATATTTCTCAGCACCATAAATGACACGCATGGATTCACGAATGGCAGTGCCTGAAACGGAGACTGCCCGTGAAACGTCGTCCGAATAAAGAAAGTTGCTTGTCAGACTCTGAATGTTGCCATCGAAGATGATACCGACGAATTCTCCCTTCCTGTTAATGACCGGGCTGCCGCTGTTACCACCGATGATGTCAGCAGTGCAAACGAAATTGAATGGTGTAGAGTCATTGATGTTTTGACGCGCGTCATGCCATGACTGCGGTAGCTTCCAGTCAGCCTTTGCAGCGTGACTCCTTTCGTGCTCGAAGGCACCGCCCATAGTTGTCCATGCAGGGACATCTTCGCCGTTCTCTATGTAACTGCTCACCTTTCCGAATGCCAGGCGAAGCGTGAACGTGGCGTCGGGGTATGTACTGGTTCCCTGAACGGCAACTGTCGCTTCCGAAATCTTCGCGTACGCCTGACGTTCCCGTTCTTTCAATTCTTCGCTGTGCTTCCGGTACTCTCGCAGTTCGGGCTCCATCAGTTTCGCCAATTGAATCAGCGGATCAGTGCTGTTGTCGATCGCCCCGGTTCCGCCCGCAGCAATCGCTTTACGGGCACTCGCCTCGAACAAGTCTGTTTGGGCCACAAGTTCTGCTGCGCGGTAACCGGGACTCTTTCCCGCAAGGACTCTGGCGACCAGTTCGTCATCGCCACCGCGTGTTTCCACCAATCGGGCGATCTCATCAGCCAGCTTTGTCCGTTCAAGATCCTGATAGATCGGTGCCGTTGAATACAGATCCTGCTCCAGTGATTCTCTGGCGCTAGCACGGAACTCACGGAGGCGCTCCGCGCTGGGTTTCGGATCTTCTGCTGCCATCAGCACAAGCGTTTCCGCGATGTCGTACAGCCGCGACCGAAACGATGAAATGGTGCCCTGTGTTTCTGCCTTTTCGGTTTGAATGCGAGTAATCTTTGCCCATGCAGATGCATGCTCGTGCATTTCGGGGGCCTGCTTCACCGCAGACAGCAGCTCACTCTCGGACTGTTGTTTTCTCGCCATGATGGCAGGAGTCTGCAATCCACCGAGCATTCCGATATAGGCTTTGCGTGAATTCTGGATTCCGAAGAGGTCGTCCTGAACACGTCGTTTGTGCTCTTCGCCGCCGAGGGCAAACTGTTGGAAAAGAACTTCCTTGCGGCGGATGAAGTTCAGGACATAAGGATTTCTCACATCGCGCATGTGCTTGAATGCGTCGACGGTAAACAGGCGCTGTGTACGGCCTGGACTGCCGGACACGAAGACAAGTTCGTTTTCTGCGACGGGGTTCTCGGCCCATTTCAGATAGTGTTCGACGTGCGCTGGTTTGCCGTCTTCGTACACTCGGAACAATGTGGCATCAAGACAGTAGCGCGGGTACTCGAAGTTGTCGGCGTCTCCACCGAAGAAAGCAATCGCGGCTTCTGGAGCCCAGACCAGTCGCACGTCAGTGTACTTCCTGTAGCGATAAAGATGGTATTGTGCGCCTCCGAACAGCGTGACGACGTCGCTGCGCAACCCCGTCGCGTCGAGTGACGCTTTCTCAATGTCTGCCATCACAGCACGCCGAGCCCTCGCAGCTTCTTCCGCGGATGAGTCCGTCACTGCAGTGGTCACCTTGTCTGTTACGTCTTCGATGGATACCAGAACGTTCAATTCCAGATCTGGTGCCATGAGTTCTTCTGCCGGACGGTTCGCGATGTATCCGTCCCGGGCGACATTGCGGTTCGAATTGGACAATTTGTGCAGCGTGTCACTGGCCACATGGTGATTCGTGAGGACAAGGCCGGTGGATGAAACGAACGAACCAGATCCTCCGACATTGAATCGCACGGACGAGAGCATGACATGTTTCGCCCACTCGTCGGTGGGTTCGAAGTCGTAACGTTCCTTAAGTTGTTTGGTCGGCAGGTCGTTGAACAGCCACATGCCCTCGTCGGCGGTCGTCGATGTTGCCGTAATTACGAACAGGCACAGTACGGGGAAAGGGTTTCTGAGCATGGCGAAGTCTCGTGGGAATCAAATGTGGGACAGGAACTCAATATGGCAAATGTTTCGCGGCGTGGCGAGTCTCCGTCGTTCATTTTAACGATCGGGAACGTCGTGAATGAATCGTCGTGATCCTGCTGCGGTTTTGTCGACCGAATTGCGACGAGGAGGTTGCATGCCAACCATTCCATACGTACATCGTATCAGCCACGAGCAGCATCTGAGGTGCGGCCGTGCGGTGAGACTCTGTCGTTGCGAGCGAAGTGGCTTGCGACGCAGGGCCCCATCAGGAACGGGAGCACGACACTTTCCGGTTCCACGACGCTGGTTCCGGAACTGAAGCTGTCGCTCTCGAATCCAGACGGGACGTGGCCGCATTTCACTTCGCTGTGGGTGGCCACCAAATTGGCCGACGGGAATGTGTTGGGGTCAAATGTGTCACTGTTTCGGGATAGAGTGTGTTGCCGCACATCGTCATGGGGTGGTTCCGACGGCGCCAGAGTGGCCGTGTCGTCCGTCCCGCAATTGAATTTCCTCGACTCGGCCGTGTTATCGGCACGACTCCGCAGAATAGCTGACCACATGTTGCTGAGAACTGTTGTTGTATTAGTCTTGTTAGCATGGGTGGGACGAAGTTCGCTGGCAAAGGACAGGGATGTTCTGCAGCAGGGAACCGTGCCTCTTTCGGAAGGGGGGCATCTGGCTTTCTATATTCGACCCGGAACCGGGCCGACGCTGGTGCTCATTCCTGGCAGTTGGGGCGACCAACATGTCTATGATGATGCGTTGGTCGAGCTCAACGACTCATTGCAAATCGTCATTGTAGAGCTGCGTGGACACGGCGGATCCTGGCCACCGACTCTGAACGGGTCGATCGAGAGTTTTGCCGACGACGTGCTTCACGTGACCGACTCGCTGAAACTGAAGCGATTTTTTGTCGGCGGGCACAGCATCGGTGGCATGATCGCCGTCGAATTGGCAGGTCGTCGACCAGCCGCCATTCAGGGGGCCGTTTCCATCGAAGGGTGGACGCACCATGATGTGCAACGACAGGCGTTTGGGCAGATCACAGGCACAACGCTCAACCACGAACAGGAAGCTCAGCGGCTGGCCGCTCGAACGCGAGTCCGTCGGAACCTGACGGATGAGCAGATCGCGGCATTTGCGTCTGTTTGGAGGCGTTGGAACGGTTTGCCGATCCTGGAATCAACCAACATTCCTGTTCTTGAACTGTGGGGCGACCGCGGGCACATCGTTCCAGCTCGCGAGACAATGCGAATTCCTGAACGATCCAATATTCGCCTGGAATGGATCAAAGATGCGTCACATTCGCTGCTGATCGAGCGGCCCGCCGAGGTGGCCGCACATACCAATCGATTTATCGCCCATGTCGATCAACGTCGCGTGATTCCTGACGATCCGATTCACATGTTTCAGGTAGCGGGATTGGACATTGAATCAGACGTCCCGGATTTCGGACGACTGCCCCACGTGTCACATGAGGTT
>JBDOMX010000843.1:0-2041 GCA_039831615.1 Planctomycetaceae bacterium | reverse complement strand
CGACAACGCTTTTCAGCTGTTTGCATTTCGGACAATGCACTCCGTAACCATCGATCTCCCACGACGTGCTGCAAGCCTCACAACGGAGCCGACCAGCTAACGCTCCACACGTTTCGAACGCTGGCTGGTAGTGCTTGCAGTTGTCGCAGGTCTTCATATCACCGCATCCAAACTTCTGGCTTGTGTCGATACCAATTCAACGCCAATCCTGGATACGGTCGCGGTTTGGGGGCCGGCCACTCCAAAACTGCCGCCGCCTTCCGTCGTTTCTTCTTCTCTGGCACCTGCGTAGCAACTGGCTCCGGTTCCTGAGTCACTTCCACGCTATGCCCACACGGCAACTCAACCACATGGGCTGGAAACAACGTCGGTTCTTCGTCCGGCCAGTCAGCCTCGTCATAGGACCAGCAGTCGTCGAAGTGGTAGGCCGTTCCACATTTTGGACAGGTGATGTCGTCGCAGGTCACTCGCTGGCCTCGTCAGTGTCGTCGGCTGGCTCACGTGTTCACAACTTAGTCATCGCGTTCTCAATCCACTCAACAGCCAGATTCAACTTCTCCACCAGCTTCTTGAGCATTACATCGTTTCGTTCCCACCGAATAATCTTCAACTTGTGTGGCCCGATGATGCGTGGGTCATAGCTGACGAAATCACACCACTTCCGATCCGTCACAAGACAATGACCGGCAACCTGCCATTCGTATTCCGCCGGAATCTTGCCAGTCAGGACCGTGTTGATATGCACCGCAGGGTTGTACGGACACTTTGCCTCAACACAGCCGTCGTCGTCAGCCAGTGCGTCAGGTGTACCGCCGATGTCATCACCGAGTTCAAAGAACTGATACGGTTCGGAATTCAGCACAGCGCCAGTCCGCACGCCATAGAGTGCCAACGCCTCCGCTTCGTTCTCCGTTCCCCAGGTCAGGGCCGCACCGCTGATCGTCTGCCAGCTGCCGAGCCGTTCAGCAATTTTCAACCGAAGATACTTCAGTCCAGTCTCGCTGAAGTCGTCGTCCTTCTTACGTCCCGTGGACATCAGATCACCGAACCGAGAACAGGTAATCCGGCCGGCACGTTTCTTGAACCATTCTTCTTCCGCTTCGTTGACTGGTGCGGTGATCTCTTCGGCCACTTCGAACTGAGACAGGTCGAGCGGTTCCGGATCGGCTGGCAGTAGATCGTCCGCTTCCGGACAAAGCACCGATACGACTTCTGCTGACTCTTCAGGCTCGGCCGGTATAACAGTGACGGGCACCGGTTCACTCGTTACAGAATCGCCATACAAATGCAGGTTGATTGTTACGCCGCTCATTTGCTGCCTTTCTTGGCGAGCGCCTGCACGGACCAATTGTCACACTGATTGCCACTGCGGGCAGGTTTCTTGCCGAGATAGACAATCTGGATCGGTGTGCCCTTTTCCAATTGCTCACAGGTCGTGCGAAGTATGGCGGAGCCGTTCACGTACACGCGATTTGTCTTGGGGTCGAGCAGCACAACAACCTCAAGGTCGACCAACCTGGTTTTGTCGGCATGATCCGGCACTCTGCGGATTTCCGTTCCGCTGTACAGCACTCGCTTCTTGTCGTCCTTCGCCGGTGTCCAGTATTCAAAGTTCAGATCCGCACTGGCCAGCTCGTAATCGTCCAGCGGCTCCAATGCAGTCGCTGGCTTTATTAATCCAAATTCCGTCATCTATTCCCTCCAAAAAAACTATTCCGACACACCATTAAATTCACACAAACTCACATCCGTTCGCGGCCCCGCATCGCCGGGCACGTACCACTTCAAGGCCCTCACCTCCACGACCGCCGCATCTGATTCGTAGGCATGGCCTTCGAGTGCATCCATCACGCCCTTGACAAGATTGTCCACATCCGGCTTCGTCGTCTTCGGAAGTGTCAACATTGGCTTCGTCTTCCATGTAATCGCCTGTGTTCGCGGGAACCAAAATGTGAGGCCGATCGATATGGCCCCTTCGAATGGCCGGCGATACGTTGAATTGAGTTTGCTGAATGCTGCGACGACCGACGCTCGATAGTTA
>JBDOMX010000471.1:0-2041 GCA_039831615.1 Planctomycetaceae bacterium | reverse complement strand
GCTGCGATGGTCAACGTCAGACCGGGAAGCGGGGTCGCTGCCGAAGTCGGGTTCGATTCCCCCAGGTGATTGGTGATGATGGCGCCTGCGTTGTAAGCCGACGGGTCGGTCGAAGCAGCAACTGTCAGGTTCGGGGCCGTGTCACTCAGTTGAAAGGCCACCCAGTCGGCTGGCCGACTTCCGGTCGTGTCGCCCGCCCTCATGATATGCATGGCGGCTCCACCGAAGCCCGTCGTCACGAGCACGGAATCAGTGAGTCCATCACCATCAGGGCTGTAAGCTATCGGTGCGTACGAACGGCTGAGAGCATTACCGTCAAGGCGGCCAACGCCGTCCAGTATGGTCCAACCGCTCGGGATCGCGTCCAACCCGTTGTCGTCGGTATCCAGATCCTGACCGCTGAAGGGCGCCGTCCCGACTGCTGGGTCCACGTGGATCAAAAAGGCCGTGTAAACACTGCTTGTCACATCCAGACCGGGGACATCGACAATGGTCGTTCCCGGTGCCACCGAGTAGGGGTGACTCTGTTCATCAACAATCGCGACAAACCCGTTGTCACCGACCAGATTCCCGGACAGGTCAATCAGATGACTGGCACCGCTGCGAATCTGTCCGCTGCCGTCCACAAATGCCAGATAGACATCGTTCAGCTTTGCATTCGCTGTCCCACGTAGTTCGATGTATTCGTTGGGGTTATCACTGCCACTCGGCAGCTCAACCAGCACTTCATTGAGCACCAGTTCATCGGGCGGAGACGGCGGTTCAATGGCCAGACCCGCCAGGCCCAGAAAGGTGCCGCCCGTGCTGTCGATATTGATGTTGATTTCGCCGTTGGCGTCGGCGGTCACCGGAATGCCGTACGACCGCAGAGTACGCGACGAGTCCCCGACTTCGCTGTTGATAATCAACTGACCGGACGCATGAGTCTGAGTAAACGTCGTCAGAACTGTACCACCAGCGGCCTCGTCCGTAATCGTCACCTGCTGGGTATCAGAGAACGTATCACCGGCAAACACATAAACGTCGTAATTCAGCCCGGGCGCCAGTTTGGAAAGCGTAAGCTGCACACTGCCCTGGTCACCGTAGTTTCCGTCCAGCCCTGCCAATGACCGAGTGTGCATCGGTAGTTCGGCAGCAAGAGGACTGAATGCGGCGGTGTTGCCCGGCAGGTTGTCAAAGACAACAGTCAGATCAATACCCGTCGCCGCGCCGCCCTCGTCGATGAGGTTGCTCAATGTGCCGTCGACAGCGCTAGGAAACGCTGTCCAGTTGGGCGGCAGAAGACCACCACCAAAATCGACTCCGATAAACCGTGAATCGTCGTCGGTTGTGGTGACACTGACAGTTTCGTCGGCCACAAAATCGAAGGCGTCGTCGCTGAGTGCCTTATCAATGGAAAGTGTAACACTGGTCACCTGATCGCCGTCAACTGTGACGTCATCAATGCCCGTGACAGTCACCGTCTGTACGATATCCCAGTTGGTATTCGTAAAGATCCGACTGCCCTGGTCGACGGTGACTTCGCCGGCGTCGCCGCTGCTCACCGCAATAACCACGCCTGTCAGCGGTTGTTCATCCAGCACGACATCAAAGGTGTCGGTCGTACCACTTTCACCGACCAGTGTGTTGGCCCCTGTTTCAGTGACAGTATATCCGGCAGCCAGCAGCGTGCGATCTTCCAATGCCTCAGATTGCTGCGGCATCACCAGTCGCATATTGCTGTTGGCGTGCTGGCGTCGAGGGACTTTTCGAGCGTAGGCTCGCCGATTCCTGGAGGATTGCAGCCGTTGAATCGTCGAGGACAGCCAGTGGGTCAAAAGCATGAATCAAGCCCTGTGATGTTAAAACGAGGGTGAAATAAATTGGCTATGAATTTCTTTTTACTGTTGTCCGCGAATCATCTGCTTCCCACAGATCGCGCCGCGGACCAACCAGTTCTATAAAACAGTGGTCGCATCCTGCCGGCCATGAACACCTCGGCCCTGCCACAGGATGCTCCAGGTTGGACTCGACTCTCTCGGCAGGACAACACGTTTGCACA
>JBDOMX010000571.1:0-2047 GCA_039831615.1 Planctomycetaceae bacterium | reverse complement strand
AAAGTCTGTCGGTTAGTTCACGACAACCTGCTCATCGGCGAGGAAAGGGGACACTCACGCTTTCGAGATTTCCTGGGGAGCGAGAAGCAAATGGCCGCATTGTTCGAGAAGTTTGTACGAAACTTCTTTCATCACGAGCAATCGACGTTTCGAGTAAAGGTTGAAAAATTCAAATGGCAGGAAGTCGAAGCAACTGAGGGTGATTTGAAATTCCTTCCTGGAATGAAAACTGATGTGTCGCTCGATTCATCGACGCGGAAGATAGTGATAGACACAAAGTATTATGCAAATTGCCTCCAGAGCTACTTCAACAGCGAGACGATCCATTCGAGCAACCTCTACCAGCTGTTTGCTTACTTGAAGAACCTTCAGTTCGGCGACCATCGTCAGATCGAAGGCATCCTTCTTTACCCAACCGTCGAAAAGTCATTCTCCTTGCAATACCGAATTCAGGGACACACGATCAGAATCGTGACCGTTGACCTGAACACGAGTTGGCAGGAGATTCACCAACGGTTGCTCGGATTGTTGACGCCGACACCTTTGGGTAGTCTCGAAACTGCAGGGCAGGATTGATGCAAAAAAACGACCATTGCTCCAGTAAACTTTCCCGAACGGATTGTCACGTCGTAAAAGGTATTCAAACCGTCCAGCCGTTTCCACGAAGTGGCAAGCTTGATAAGAATCGCCGCCTGCCACTTGCTGTCCTCAAATCCAAAATTGGTAGGGTTCAGGGCAGGGCCATATCCTACATCGTGCGAACTGTGAAGTTGGATGACGAGAAGACGGCCTTTGAACAACACGGTTCAGCCCCAAACTTTCAGGGTGGCACTCTGACACTTTGCACCTGCAAGCACCAGATGCGGGCAACCCAATCCGCTGGAGACTGGCAGGGAGTTTGGGTTGCTGGCTTCACAAGCCGCACGATCCATGCCGGAAAGCACTGGCTGTTCTTCCTCGCCAAGATCAAAACTGCATACGAGTCGCACGCTGATCTCTGGTCAGCAATGAAGGTCCGGTCAAGAAATGCGAAGGCAGCGGACACGCATTTTCTTGGCGACATCTTCAAGCCGAAGTCGCCGCCTCCGAAGGGGAACTCACGCTTCTTACCATCTCGATACATAACGCCAACCGTTCACTCGCACCGGCAGCACAGAGGTGACAAGGGCTGGCACAACGACATCAACTACAACCATGCAGCAAAGTATCGACATCCGCCACTGCTCGTCGCCGATCCTCAACGAACGTTTCTATGGGACGAACCGATGATTTGCCTGGCGGGGCATCACTGTCGCAACTTCCATAAAAGGTCGTTGCCAGAATTAATCGCTCAGTTAGAGGAGGTAAGATGACGAAAGCTGTGCTTCTTCGAGTCGGAATTGACTCAGGTTGCGGTGGCATTCAGAGTCCACTATTCGAGGATGGGACATTTGAGTTCGTCTGCATCCCCGACAACAAACGAGTCAGCATCCACAAGTACGGCACCTGTGTCGGTAAGGACGGGCTTCCGTACTCAAGATATTTTCCTGAGCGACAAAGAGAGAAGATTGCGGAGCAGCACATCCATCTTGACCCCGAGTTTGAAACGTATACTTACGGCGACCCAACGACACCTAAACGGTCCTTGCGAAAGCTGGTGACAGGGGACTACCTGATTTTCTACTGTGGCTTGCAGGATTGGGACGAGGCTTCGGGTTGGAATCGAGAACGATCACCCGGCCTGTACATCGTTGGCTACTTCGAAGTCGAACTGGCTGGGATGGCAACCGACTTTACGAAGACGAAGCTGAAAGCAGAATTCGGGCAGAACTTCCATGTTCGCTACCCGTCTGTCCTCGAAATCCAACTGGAACAATTGGTCGTTGTCAAAGGAGGATCGGGCAGTCGCTTGCTGAATAACGCACACCGGATAAGTTCAGTCGGTAAGAATCGTTCTGGCCAGCCCTTGAAGGTTCTGTCTCCAGAGATGCAGAAAGTGTTCGGAGACTTTGGGGGCAAGATTTCAATACAGAGAAGCCCGCCACGATGGGTCGATCCCACCTTTGTC
>JBDOMX010000539.1:0-8707 GCA_039831615.1 Planctomycetaceae bacterium | reverse complement strand
GTGGGAAACGACGTGGACGCGCGAGTCGAACGCGTGGCAGCTGTCGAAGGCCGTCCGTTTGAACCCGTTGACTCGTAAACCTCGTGGCACGTTCGATCCATCGTAATCCCGCCAGGTGCCGGTCGATCTGGTCCATCGGCAAGAGCCCTGTCAGCGTTCTTCGCATGCGGACACGACACTCGCAGACGACGCTGGCAGGGCACTTCTGCTGTCTCAGAACTGATTTCTGACTTCTTGATCGGGGAGATTCGATCCCACGACTTTTAAATCAGAACCGCTTATGATCTGTTGAACTTCTCCGATGAGTCGGCACTCGCCCGGACAGCAGACGACGATCAGATCGAATTGGAATCCAGAGAGATGAAAAACAGCCTGCTCCTGGTCGCGGTCCTGGCACTGACATGCGTTTTTGTCCAGGCGTCTGAGCCGGTTTCGTTCAATGCAGGATACGCTGAGGCCGACATCACGCCACCGCCGGGTCTGCCAATGTGGGGCTACGGTGCTCGACACGCGGCAGCGGCAACAGACGCCATGGACGTGCTGGCGGCGCGAGCCGTCGTCGTGCAGGCGGGAAACGCCAAAGTCGCCATCGTGGGTCTGGACCTCGGTCGCGGTCCCACAACAGCCATGATGGAACAGATTCGCCGCGAGATCGAAGAACGGGCGGGAATTGAACACGTCATGATCTCCGGCAGCCACACTCATCATGGTCCCGTCATCGAACTGGTGGACGAAGAGGGCTACGGCCGAGGGACGTTCGACGATGCCGTGGCCTATTCAAATGCACTTCCCAACATCCTGACCGATGTGATCCTGGCTGCTGACAAGGCGGCTCAACCGGCTCAGATTGGTGTCGGCCGTCGCGACGACCACAGACTCAACCGCAATCGGCACACAAAGCGTGAACCGAAAACAGTGGATCCCCGACTTTCCGTGATGCGATTTGATGATCTGCAGGGGAACCTCATTGCGGTGGTCGTCAATTTCTCAGCTCACCCCACCATGTCCGACCTCAAAGACCTCCGATATTCAGGAGATTATCCCGGCCACATGACTCGAAAGGTCATCAGTGAACTCAATGCCGGTTGCGTGTTTATGCAGGGAGCTTCCGGCGATCTCAGCGTGCGCCCACCGGATGGCATTCAGGGACCTCAGGCTTTCGGTGAACTCCTGGCAGGTCATGTCGTTAAGCTGACCGAAGGCATCGAAACAGCGGTGCCCGAAGCCCCATCGGTCGCAGGACGGATCAACCGGTATCGTTTCCGGTCTCGCGTCGATTTTCAAAATGTGCTGATTCAGCTGCAATACTCCGTCGCATTTTTTCCGGAGTTGATTCGCAATGCCGTGGACGAATTTGCAGATGGAATCCCGGCCGAACTGAATACGGTCGTCCTGAACAGCAACATCGCCATGGTCGGTGGTTCCGGAGAATTCTTCAGCAAGCATGCCCTGCGACTTCGCGAGCGTGCCTATGTGGACGACACCCTGTTCTTCGGATATTGCAACGGGCACAGCCTCTACTTCCCCACGATTGAGGGTGTGTCAGAAGGTGGCTACGGCGCGGACGAACCCGTGTCCCCCGTCGAGGTGGGAGCCGGTGAGCAGATGCTGAATCGCGCACTGATCAATATCTACGAGCTGTTGGGCCGCATCAAAGCACTGCCTGCCGAGTAGCCGAGTGCTTCGCGCCACAGAAGGGCTGTGCCGCATTGCCGAACAGCGGTCGACAGCTGATCAGTCACCGTTGGCCTCACGCGCTGCTTCCAGCAACCTGATCCACGGCCCCACGTAGTGACCGTTATCGTGGAACGTACGTCCGCTGACAAGATTCCCGTCGATGACGCATGGTTCATTGACAAAGATCCCGCCGCAGACTTCCAAATCGAACTGGCATTTGGGAACCGTCGCCATTCGCCGACCGCGAACACAGTCTGCGTAGGCCGGAATCTCGACTCCATGACAGACACTCGCAATCGGTCGATCAGATGCAAAAAAATGGCGAGTAATCTTCACCAGATCTTCATCATAGCGGATGTATTCCGGTGCACGTCCCCCTGAAAACAGGATGCCGGCATACTGCTCGGGCTGAACATCACGAAACGCGATGTCCGCATCGATGGTGTAGCCTTCCCATTCCTTCGTAATGGTCCAGCCAGGTTTCGTCTCGTGCAGCACCATCTGATACTTCCGCTTCTCAGGAGCGGTGACGATCGGTTGGAAACCGGCTTCGATCAGTCGATAGTAAGGGTACAGGGTGTCCACAGCCTCTGTGGCGTCTCCAATCACAATGAGCACTTCATTTGACATCTGTGTTTCCTGCTGGTGGCGAGGCGTGTCCTGATGGTTTCATTGAGCTGCCAGCGGCCAGTTGAAACATTCAATTCAGGCAGGCCCGGCAGCCGACTCACCGAATTCAACCAAAAGCGCAGCAAAACAGCCAGTCTGCAACGGCAGACTGGCTGATGTCATTGAATCGCGATGAGCAGTCAATGGGTCAGCGCACAACGCCGTGATACCATTGCCGCACAGTCCGTGGTCGCGGCCGGTAGCCGGATGGATATTGCGGTCGGTAAGCGGCAGGAAACCTGGGGCGGTAACTGGCGGGATGGACCGGAGGACCGGCCATTGGATGGAAACTGTTTGGGATGACCGGGATCTCATGATCTCCGCGAATATCGCCAATCATATGAGCGGCCGGCTGCGGTGTCGGACCAGGAACTTCCCAGGCGGGACCATAAACCGGTGCTGTTGACATCGCTATTTGTGGTGCTGCAAACCCAGACGTTGGTGCTGTCATGGAAACCATGGGCGGCTGAGCCTGCCAGGATGTTGCCTGCGGTGCCCACTGACGTTGCGGACTCCAGCCGGCAGTTGGGCTCATCGCGGACGTATAAGCTGCCATGCCGGTATTTGGCCATGATGATCCTGCTGTGGCAGGAAAACCATTCGACGAATAAGAACTTGTCGCGCACTCGCAGTCCGTTGCCGATCCGGTCATTGGGTAACTCGGAGTATACGCACTTCCGCCCCATGACGGACGCCCTGCGTAAGACCTACCGCCATAACCGTAGCTGCCCCGGGCCGGCCCACACCACGGTTGCGCGGCCGCATTTCCATAGCCGCCCTGGCCGTATCCACACCCGTAGCCGCACGTCCATGCAAATGGGTTCAGGAACGGAAACAGGCAGCAGGCGCTGGCTGTCGAACTCATGGTTGCTATACACAGGAGGGCACACAGCCGAAGAGTCAGTTGACGGATCATGGGGAATCATCCTGGTTGGATGCCAAGGCGGCGAGAGACGTGGATTCGAACACGTCCGGTAACAGAGACGTGGTTCAAATCCTGCGGGTAGAGGACGCTCAAGGCAAACAGGAGCCCGCGAGTGCAGGCTGAAGGGAGGAAAGTCGACCTGTTCTGTTTAATCGGCACATCGACCGGACGAATTGAATGGAATCTCGGATATTTCAGGATTTGACTCAAGTTGTTGCGCCATGGGGGTTTGTACCAGGGCTCTGATGCTGAGATGTGCTGAACCCTGACCATCGCTCACAGATCGCAGCAGTTGTTGCTTCGTGGCCATTGTCGGCATCGATTGGAGGGTTTGCGCCGCGAGAGTGATTCCGGCGAATCACCTGGCTCCATTGATCTGCAACGAAGGATCATCTCGGTCCCCGATGTTCCGGACATATCTCCTGCGGACAATCAGCTTTGATGGGCGGTCCCTCGCGTTCTTTAGGATCATGCTCGGCTGCATTGTCCTCGTCGATCTGCTGGACAGATCGACGGTGTTCGCTGCGATGTACACCGAGGTTGGCCTGACCCCTCTGGCTGACCTGCGGACGATTTATGGTCGCGATCGTCAACGATCATCACGCCCCGTCGGCATTCCAGAGTTTTTGGAAGTTTCCCCAGATTTTCGTTGCGCTATGGCCCGGAGGACAACGGTAGTCTTTGACCAGGAACGTGTCGGTGCTGTCGTGCTGCGCCAACGTCCAGGTCGAAATGATGACTGGCTCGTCGTAAATATGACAGGTCCGGATCTAGCCGTCCTGAACGATGGAACGCTGTCAGACGTCGCGAAACAACCCTGAGTTAGACAAGCGAGCACACCTTCGGCCGGGAGTCAAAATCTGCAATCGATGAGCATCTTGATCTGGATTTCGTATCGAGAGGATGACCTCGATCACGAGAACTGGGGGGCCGGCGACTCCGTCCGTGAACCTTGACAATACGCCGCGGCAGAGCCAGGGGGTTTTTTTTCGCAACAGCGATACTCATTTTCGCGACATCACAGACGGCCTGTCAAACACGGTCGCCCTCGGCGAACGCACCAACGGCCCCATTGGAGACGGAACAACATCCGGTGGGCATTCGTTCTTCGAAACGGATTGCAGCGCGGCCGTCAGGGAAGTCGCTGCCCCGGCAGATGATCATGGTCACATGGTGATGTTTGAAACACAGTTCCGACCAAACCAGCCGGGAACTGATGCCAAAGGCCTGTCGGCTCCGCACGCAGGGATCAGTAAATTTGGATTATGTGATGGATCGGTTCGCGGTATCAGTGAGAACACTGATGCCGAGATCTACAACGCACTCGGAACACGCGCAGGCGGTGAAGTCACAACAGGTCTGTGATACCTGCAACCACGAACGATCTACTGCGACACAACATCATGAAACAACTCACATTCGTGACTTCACTCCACCACATGACTCGCCTTCTGACCACAATGCTGGCATTCGTCGTCCTGCCGCATTGCTCGTTCGGTCATACGACCGGAGAGACTTACGTTTGGCTGAACGTTGAGGAAACCAACATCACCGGTCGCGTGGAGATCAACCTGGATGATCTGCGCAACAAACTCAAAATGTCGATTCCCAAATCCGGAGAAACCAGGGTCGCGGCCGTGGAAGCACATCGGGACGAAGTTCTTGAATACATTAACCGCCATTTCAACATCGAGGCGAACGGGCAGCAGATTCCGATTGAGTTTACCACCATCGGCCTGCTGGACCTGCCGGACAAGGAAGGCGACTACGCACAGTACTTTTATACAACTCCGGCAGGTGCTGTTCCCGACAAAGTGACGGTATTGAACAGTCTCTTTGTGAAAGATGATTTCATCCACCGCAGTCTTTTGTGTGTCGAACGCAACCGAAAAAGTGGCCAGACCTTCGAGGGCGAATTCGCGGCATTAGTCTTCAGTGCCGACAGGCCGCGGCAGGAACTGGACCTGACGAACATTGAAATGCTGCTTCGACCGCGCGACTTTATCTGGCAGGGAGTCCTGCACATCTGGATCGGCCTGGACCATATCCTGTTCATCATTACGCTGCTGCTGCCAGCCGTCCTGTTCTACAACGACACCATGTGGCAGCCTGTCCCCCGGTTCAAGACCGCGTTTTGGAACATCCTGCAAATTGTCACCATCTTTACGGTCGCACATTCGATCACACTCAGTCTGGCAGCGTTGGGACTGGTCAGTCTTCCATCATGGATTGTGGAATCCGTGATCGCGCTGTCGATCGTGCTCGTTGCGCTGAACATTATTCGGCCTACATTCCGTGACAAGACATGGCTGGTGATCTTCGGATTTGGACTGTTCCATGGCATGGGTTTCGCGTCGGTGATGGGTGACCTGCCGTTTCGAATGATTCATCTGGTGAAGATCCTGATCGGCTTCAATCTGGGAGTCGAACTGGGGCAGTTGGCGATTGTCGCTGCAGTCTTCCCGGTCATCTTTTTTCTGCGTAACCATCAGGCATATGTGCCGGTCGTCCTTCGCGGCGGCGCCATGGTGACCGGATTGATAGCGTGTTACTGGTTTGGCGAGCGCGCGTTCGGTCTCTGAATCGACGCCTTTATTCATCTCATTGGTCCCGGGAAGCTACGTGAATTATCGAGACGTTCCACCAGGTGCTTCAACACTCATCCTGTCCGGCAGTGATGTCGCAGAAATTGTACGAGCCGTTGGTTGCCATGAATTCATGGATCGACTGATTGCCAATCTGCACACAGCGTTTGCTGCGTTTGACGTGTCCACGACACACGTGCCGGTCCGTGATGGGTTTCACTATGAAACGCCGGTGACAGGACTCGTCGAATGGATGCCTTTGTACCAGCAAGGAGAGTCGGTACTGATGAAGATGGTCGGATACCACCCACAGAATCCGTCCAATCACGGAATCCCGACTGTCCTGTCGACCTTGAGTCTGTTCGACACCCGAACCGGCGCTCCGTCGATCATTGCCGACGGCGCACTGCTGACATCGATGAGGACTGGAGCCGCGTCGGCGGTCGCGACCCGAATTCTGGCACGCGAGAAAAGTCGCGTCGTTGGCCTGATCGGCTGCGGAGCTCAGGCGGTGACTCAGCTCCACGCGCTGACGCGCGTGCGGGAAATCGACACGGTCCGATATTTTGACATCAACAAACACGTCATGGCAACGTTCGCTGAAAGACTGAAACCTCTTGTCGCCAGCAGCGTTCAGTTCGTTCCCTCATCGCTTGAGTCCGTGGTGTCCCAATCAGACATCCTGTGCACAGCGACGTCGATCGGCGTCGGTGAGGGTCCGCTGTTCCACGGAATCGACTCAGCGTCGTCGCTGCATGTCAACGCAGTTGGCTCCGATTTGAGTGGCAAGACCGAGTTGCCACTCAACCTCCTTGAAGCCAGCTGCGTGTGTCCGGATTTTCCCGAGCAGGCCCGGCTGGAGGGCGAATGCCAGCAGCTTGAGACTGACAGCATCGGTCCGTCGCTGCTCGACCTGATGCATCAGGTCAATGACTGGCCGGCGCGAAAGAATCAACGGACCGTATTCGATTCGACCGGCTGGGCGCTGGAAGACGCCGTCGCACTTCGGCTGTTGATGCAACATGCACTTGCCAAAGATATTGGTTTGATCATCGATCTTTCCGGAACAACGCAGGATCCCTGGAACCCATACGAGGCCATCACCGCCATTCAGTCGAGCGATCAGGATGAACAATCGTCACGCGATCAGCTCGAGGCCGGGACGCGGAATCTTCATTCGAGTGTTAAAGCGTAGAAAGACCCTTTTGTGGATTTCTCATGGTCGGCTGAACAACTCGAATTCAAAGAGAGGCTCGCGGCGTTTTGCAACGATTGTCACGTGGACGATATGGTCGACCGAGACCAAAACAGCACTTTTGCTGAGGATCTGTGGCAGCGTTACGCGGAATTCGGCATTCAGGGTATGTACATTCCGGAAGAATATGGAGGTTCCGCGTCAGCCGATATCCAGACAGCCATTCTTGGCATGGAAGCGCTTGGCTACGGCTGCCGGGATGGTGGATTTCTGCTCGGTCTGAATGCACAGATGTGGGCCGTTCAACTCCCGATCCTGCATTTTGGATCAGAGTATTTGAAACAGAGATTTCTGCCAAAACTCTGTGGCGGCGAATGGAAGGGCGCTCACGGG
Organism: Planctomycetaceae bacterium; assembly: GCA_039831615.1. Classification (GTDB taxonomy): domain Bacteria; phylum Planctomycetota; class Planctomycetia; order Planctomycetales; family Planctomycetaceae; genus S139-18. The sequence goes on along the minus strand of JBDOMX010000539.1, from coordinate 1,263 downwards.
ATCACCGAACCTTTGACCGGGTCAGATGTGTTTAACATGACGACCACGGCGACCCCCTGTGACGGCGGTTACCGACTGAACGGTACAAAGTGCCTGGTCACGATGGCCCCTGTTGCCGATGTCGCCCTGGTTGTGGCCACAGTCGACCCGGCCCTGGGGAAATGGGGAACGTCCACGTTTCTCGTGGAACGGACTTTCGACGGATTCTCGCTCGGCGCGAATCAATTGAAAATGGGTCTGCGAACCGTACCTATCGGGGAACTGCGAATGCTGGACTGCTTCGTTCCGGAATCGCATCGACTCGGGGCGGAGGGCGGCGGTTTTGCAACGTTCAACTATTCACTGGAATTCGAACGCTGCTGCATTCTTGCCAGCCAGATAGGAACCATGCAGCGACAACTGGAAGAGTGCATCCAATACGCACGTCAACGAAAGCAGTTTGGCCAGGCGATCGGCAAATTCCAGTCGGTGTCGAACCGTATCGCTGACATGAAGATGCGTTTAGAGACGTCACGGCTGATGCTGTACAAGGTTGCATGGCTTAAGAATCAGGGCAAGTCGGCCATGCTGGACGCTGCTGTGCTGAAACTCTACCTCAGCGAATGCTTTCTGGAGTCCAGTCTTGATGCTGTCCGAATTCATGGTGGCCGAGGCTACATGACGGACACCGGTATGGAGCGCGACCTGCGGGATTCAATCGGTGGGGTCCTGTACGCGGGAACCTCTGATATTCAAAGAAACATCATCGCCGGGCTTATGGGACTTTAAGCGACTGTGTCACTTCTGCATGACAATCTGAACAACGCCGCTGAGACGGCACCGGAACAGGACGCGTTCCGATGTGGTCAGCAGTCGTTGACCTATTCAGAGCTTCATCGCGATGCAGGCCGACTCGCGGCGCTGCTGACCGATCTGGGCGTCGAACAAGGTGACTGTGTTGCCATCTGCATGCCTCCATGCGTGGAATCTGCCACAGCGGTCTATGGAATCATGAAGGCGGGCGCAGCGTTTGTCCCGATTGACCCGCACGCCCCCGATCATCGACTGCAGCATTTGCTTTCAGCGGGACGCATTCGTCATCTGATCACTGCGGGGCTGGCTGATCACACGCTGCACTCGCTTGAATCGCACGTCAGGTCCCTGCAGACGATCATTGGAGCTGGCAGCCTCAGCGGACGATTGAATTGTATTCCCTGGAGTCAGGTGCAGCAGTGGGAAGAAGGCAGCGATGCAGCGGTCGGCGATGATTCGCCGGCCTACGTT
>JBDOMX010001052.1:0-2054 GCA_039831615.1 Planctomycetaceae bacterium | reverse complement strand
AAGGGACAGTTGAGAAGCCGGACGTGTCGTCCTCCCGCAGCGGACTGTCTTCCCACCGCAGCTCGTAGAGACTGTCATCCAATCGGTCTCTTTGTGCGTCGAACCGTTCCCGGCGAAAACCTTCGAACCGGGCCAGGACTCTTCCCAGTTCGTCGAGGAGTGTCAAATCCTGCGTCGTTGAATCGGGGCCAATCCGGACCGACTTCACGTGGCAAAACGCTCCGGAGGACGGCCAGCTGAACGACAGCAGTTTGCGGAAGCTGACCGGGAGGTAGGTACGGGTCTGCGATTCCATGTTGCCGGCAACGGCGGCTCGCGCGACCTGAAAGCAGGCATCCAGCAGGGTGACCCGCCATCCACAATCATCCTTTTCCGGCTCGACCGAGGCGCTCGAGCACAGCTCACCTAAGGCCTCACCATCTCCCGCGAACACCCTCTCGACGACACGAAACTGGGGTCCGTAATTCATTCCCCGTCGCACCAAATCCTCATAAAAGGACTCGTGCCCGATCTCCGTACCGCAACGCTGGCGAATTTCCTCGATCGCCCACGGCGCAGGAGGGTTGGCGTCCAGCCGACGGACATCCCCCTTCACCAACGTGATCCAGCCGTCTGTCACAGCAGGTGCCGCCACCACGATCTCAAAGCTCCCGTCGGAGGACGCAAGGGTACGTATGGTCTTCGCGCCATCTTCGGGGAGCGTCAGCCCCTTATGAATCTCTAAATGCTCGACGGCGCAGGGCTCTCCTCCGTAAACCTGCCGCCCCACCGAAAGACCGATTTCAACGTAACCAGCCATCGGAAACACGGCCGTGTCGCGGACACGGTGATCCCTCAGGTATGTCAGCAGCCCCACGTCCAACTCGGCTTCCCACTCCAACCGGGGTCCGTCGAGTGCGGAGCCGAGCAGCGGATTGATAGTACCGGATCGCTTCCGGCGCACTTCGGAAGTCGCCTCATTCCAATGCCGTTTCTTTTGCCAGGGATAGGTTGGGCCCCGGACGAACCGTGCATCGGAGTAGAGTTCCGCCCAATTGATCGGAACGCCCCTCGTGTAGAGCGCGGCCAATGAGGCACGCATCGTTTCAAGCGCATCCCGATTTCGGCGCAGCGATGGCAAAACCTGTCCCTCGCTGTCAGTCTCGCCGAGGCATTCCGACACGTAGGGTCCCAGAACGGGGTGCGGGCCGATCTCGACGAACAGGTTACATCCAGCAGCGGTCAGGGATGCCATCGCAGGCGCGAATCGAACAGGCTGTCGCATCTGCTTCCACCAGTACTCGGCTCCGAGTTCGCGGCCGTCAATTGCTTCGCCTGATAACGTCGAGACGAAGTTGCAATGTGCCGATTTCGGACTTATGCCCTCCAACGAACTCATGAACTCATCCTGAAGCGGGTCCATCGTCCGGCTGTGGAATGCGTAATCGAGACCCAGATCTTTGCAGGCGACATGACGCGTCTGCAGGCTCTGAATGAGTTCAGCCAAAGGCGAGGTGTCCCCTGAAATCGTCACTGAGTTCGACCCGTTCTGTGCCGCAAGACACAGCCGGCCGTTATATGGAGCGATAGAGCGTTCCGCCTCGTCGACCGTCAGTTCCACCGCCGCCATCCGCCCTGTCCCAGCCGTCCGCGCCTGTAGACGACTGCGGTGAAACACCACGCGCATTGCATCGTCCAGGCTCAGGATCCCGGATGCCCAGGCGGCCGCGATTTCACCGACGCTATGTCCCACGGTTGCGTCCGCATTAATACCCCATGATCGCCAAACCGCGATCAGGCCAACCTGCAATGCGAACAAGGCAGGTTGGGCCACGTCCGTCTGATCCATTCTTGAATTGGCCTCGTCCCGCAACAGTTCATGCAGCAGCGACGTGGATGTGAATCGGCGAAGCGACTGGTCACACTCCTCGACGCTCTGCCGAAATACGGCACTGTGTTCGAGCAGCCCGCGACCCATCCCCCACCACTGTGGTCCGTTTCCGCAACACACAAACACCAGCCTCTGTGCGGGCTCAGACACGCGTCCGAACATGACTCCGTGAGACTGTTTCGCC
>JBDOMX010000355.1:0-8728 GCA_039831615.1 Planctomycetaceae bacterium | reverse complement strand
CGTCGATCAGGATCAAGACTTTGTCATTGAGCTCGGTCTTCGGATGCCAGTGCGGATACGACGGCATCGCCGTCACCCACAACCGTCCCTTGTTGTCAAAATTCAGGGAGACGGGATTCGCCAGCTCCGGAAATTCTTCTTCGGAGGCGACCAGCTGGATTTCATAGCCATCTGCCATCCTGAACAGTTTCTGCTGCTCTGTCGCAGGAAGGTATTCGAGTGTCCCCAGCTTTCCCCGTTGCCGATTCGGATCGTCTTCTCCACCCACATTTGTTTTGACTTTGAGGAACGGAAGCGTGTTGCTGTCGTCGCAGCGGGCTGCCACATCCTTTCCCTGAGCGATCGCCCAGATTCGTTTGTCGCGATTGACCGCCATCTCGTCCAGAATGGCCCGCTCCCGTTCCATGACGTCTCGGTTGTTGTAGGTTCCGTCGGAACCAGCCAGCCCGCGCTGGCCATAGATGGAGAAGCCATTGACGGCTCGATAGCGATGCCACCAGTGGAAGTTTTTATCATCAATCTCAGCATTAAGTCGCACCGGGATCCTGTCAGTTGCCGCATTCAGTCCCATGGCGCTCATCAGAATCGGTGCAAACGCCTGATACCCGGCTGCGGTCAGGTGACTGCCATTCAGTGTCAGCCGTTCATGTGATCTTTCGGACAACGCCCTGGATGGAGAAAACACATCGACGAACGTAACACCTGCCTCATCGGCCACGGATTTCAGAGCAGCCGTGTACTTCGCCAGATCCCGATTTCGTTCCGTGCCGTCGGGAACGTTGGGGTCACCGATATCTTCAAATGCGATCGGAGACACCAGGACCACACGAGGACTTTCCACGCCGTTGTATTTCTGCCCGAGCGTTTCCATCGTCAGCTTCGTCATCTGCTCAGAAAACATTTCCAGCCCGTCCTCCCCGGCAAACGATTCGTTGAAGCCAAAGAAGTACATGACGACGCTGGCCTGGCTGTGCGTCAGATGGCTGTCCGGGTCCCCAAAATTCATCGAACGAATTCGTTCGTATGGCTCGTCGCCCGGAAAACAAAGATTGCGGACAGTCAGTTCCAGATCCGGATACGACTGATGCAGCAGCGTTTCCCAGTGATTGTGGTGCTGCATCCGTTCGCCCAGCTCATTGCCCACCAGGCAGATGTGATCACCCTTTTTCAGGACGAGTTCTGAGGCGATGGACGGATGGTGCACTCCACCGGTGAAAATGGCCAGAAGAATGACGACAATGACCTGCTTCATGGATAGCTCGATGCTGTTTCAACAGCGGAAAGAGACTGGACGGGAATCTCGGGGTTGTTCGGCCGGCCTGATTGCGATTCACGCTCATGCTTTTCGTCAGCGCGTAACAGAAGTGTTGCGTACCGTGATGTTGATTGCCAGCAAATATCTGACTGCTATTTACCCTGGACCTTCAGGAACACGAACACATTGCAGCCAAGTCCCCCGGCACAAGTCCTGAGCTGTTCGAGCTGGAACCCGCGATCCCGGTAAAAAGAGAAAATCCGCTCCGGGGTGGCCACCTCAAAAGGCAATCCACCAACCCAGTCCACAACATCCCTCCACGGCGACATGCCGCGAAAGTTCGCTTTGGAATAATTCCGCCAGGTGCGAAAGGGACGCCCCGTCAACAGATCACGGATCATGGTGGGTCCCCAGAGCCGACACGCCGCGGGCCAGAGAACCAGCCAGCGCAGTCCGCGGGGCAGTCGGTTGTACGTTTTCTTGACTCGCCTCCAGATTCGACTGGTCCGTCCCTGATCGTTGTAGATGGCAATGAACAGCTTTCCGCCGCGGCACACGAGGTCGGAAACGTTCTCAAGCGCCAGCGACATATTCCCGGTGTGGTGCAGCACTCCCCAGGAGTAGACAATGTCCCATCGCCCCAGCGCATCCATGAAATCGCTGTCGAGCACGGAGCCTTGTTCGACGGTCCAGTCCGCATCATCGGCGAAATAGCGGCGTTTTAGTTCACGAGTGCAGGCGACGGACTGTGTGTCGTAATCGAATGAGTGGACAACGGCTCCAAGCCTGCGGGCGGCCAGGCTGAACAGACCACTCCCGGATCCAATGTCAAGAAATCGTTTTGTCTGCAGATCGTCGACGTCCAACATCTCACAAAGCGACTGTTCTGCCTGACGAATTCGGTCATCGTCGAGCTCAGTCAGGAATTGCGCCCAGTTTTCACCAAAGGCAAAACGGCTTCCCGCTTTGATCTCTGTCTCAGATTGCAGCGTCATATTCATCCGAAGCGCGGAGCATGAAGAATCGACACAGGGCGTTGCAATCTTAGTGAATGCCGATAACAGACAATGCTGCGATCATTTCCCTTCTGCCGCTTACGATAACGATTCTTGCCACCGGTTCGAAAAGTTGCAAGGGCGTGGCTGGCCCGAGCAACGCGCCTGCCAACGGCTCGGCTGGAGCCTCGCCCTCCCGGGACTGGACATAAACATACCTGGCAGCATTTTCATACAGAGTGTGAAGCGTGCCGCGGATGGCGAGCTGCAGAAGGTGCAGGAACAAGCTGCCTCCTGTCCAGCGCTCCGGGAGGGCGACGCTCCTGCGGAGCCGATCCTGTTGAACGACTCTTCCTGTTTTCTCAATGTCCACAGTGAGAAAGTCAGCGCAAAGGCGAGAGAAACCGGAATACATTTTCAGGTCGACAATGGTCAGCAACAGCAACATGCACAAGGGTGTCGGACCTGCTGCTGCACGGCTTAGAAAAACCCACCGCCGGGGCCGGTCGGATCAGGAACCTGAATCAGGTCCGGATTGGCCTCCTGCACCTGGTTCAGTAGTTCACGGTGAGCCTCCATCTTCGTCTGATACTGTGACGGGTTGAATTGCGGGTTGGCGTCACCGCTGCTCTGAAATCGACTGAGATGATGTCGAGCACGATCCAGCGCAATGCGCGCTCGATCCGCCGCCAGTTTCGTCTGAAGGACGGTTACAGGGTCGTTAAGGCCGACCGAATGGAGCTGAACCGTTATCCGATGGATCTCTTCGGCTGTATCGGATACCAGCTGTGTCTCTCGGATTGCCAGTTCAAGATCAGCGATTTCGCCCTGATACTGTGCCCAGCGCCGGAATAGTAAATTGAGCTGGTCTTCGGCGGTGTCAAGACTCTTGTTCAGTTTGTGCCATTGAGCCACAAGGAGCGCCAGACGTAACTTTTCGTGTAGCCGTTCACAGTAGAAGACTGGTAGAGCGTTGAATTGAGGGATTTTGTATCGTTCGTGAATGGTGAGCAAGGATGACATCATTGCCGAGCTTCGGAAGATCAATGCCGATCAGGTGAAGCAGATTCTGGAATTAACAAAGCGTGTTGCTGGGTTGGAACTGCAGCTCGCGAAAGCGACGAAGGACTCATCAAATTCGTCAAAGTCTCCTTCGAGCGACATCGTCAAGCCGCCCGGGAAAAAGACCGATCGTCGCAGAAAAGCGAAACGCGTCGGGCAGAAGGGACACGCAAAACAGGTACGCGAGCCGCTGCCTCCGGAGCGTGTCGATGAACAGATCACCTACGAAATCGATGACGCGGACATTCGCGCACGCGAGTTGACACCCACCGACGATTTCGAAATCGTGCAACACATCGAACTGCTTGACCTGCCCATTCATGTTACGGAACATCGTCTTCGTCAGTATCTCGACGGTGACGGAAACGTTGTCCTGCCGGACGTTCGGGAACTCGGCGGCCCCATTTTCGGCCCGCGAATGCTGGCGATGATCGGCTGGCTGAAATCCCGGGCTCACTGCAGCTACACGACTATCGCGACATGGATGGAAGATGTTCTGCAGGTTCCCGTGTCTCGTGGCTATCTGGCCAAACTGTGCAACGGCACGATTTCGGCTTCGCTGGCGGACGCGTATGAAGAACTCAGGGACGCGATTCCTCAACAGCCGCACCTGGGCAGTGACGAATCGAGTTTGAAGAACAACAGGAAAAAGCACTGGATCTGGTGCATCACAGCCGGGCTGTTCACTTTGTTTCATATCGCGAAGACGCGTTCGCGATCCGTGCTGGAAGAATTGATCGGCACCGACTTCCAGGGGTTTGTCCACTTCGATTACTTTTCGGCAAACTGCTCGTTCGCGTGGAATTTCGACATCCAAGCGCAGTACTGTTGGGCTCATTTGATTCGCGACATACGATTTCTTCTGAAGCATCCCGATCCCGCGACGAAATCATGGGCGGAAGAATTACTGGATCGATCGCGTCGAATGTTTTCTGCGTGGCATCAGCGCGAAGAGATGACGGAAGTGGGGTTTCGCCGTTCGATGATCATTCATCGCGACCGTTTTCTGGAGATCGTTCGCAATCCGCCGGATTCTTCGGAGGCGGGCAATCTTCAGGATCGTTTTCGCATTGTCGAGCTGGTGGACGGCAGCCAGTACGACATGTCGCAGGACTATTGTCGTTTCATGTTTTCGCCGGGCGTCGAACCGACCAACAACCATTCCGAACAGCAGGTGCGGCACTGCGTGATCGATCACCGAATCACGCAGGGAACTCGCAGCGAAGCGGGACAGCGCTACCACGAACGAATGTGGTCAGCCATCGCCACCTGCGGAAAACAGGGCCGTAGCTTCTTCGATTTTCTGCACCAATCGATAGACGCAAAGCTCAACAGCAAACCACACCAATCGCTTATCAATCCGTAGATCACATCAAGCGTGAACGGTTACCTTTTCGTAGAGTTTTTCGTATTCCGATATTCTCCTCACTTTTTCCTCATGTGATTCGGAATCCGGTGCGGTTCGATCAATTGCAGCCAGTTGAACCTGTTCACGCACGAGCAGTCGTGTCACTTCCAGACGATCGTCAGAGGTGACACCTTTCCATGGCATGCGCAACTGGGTGACTGTCCTGCTCGTGCGGACAAGGTATGCTTGATGACTCACCAGAGAGTCAGAATGGGATCGCAGCTGCTGCAGCAATTCTTCCACTTTGTCCCAGCGGAATTCCTTCGGAGTCAGGTTGGTTACTTGATTCAGCGGTGCTTCATACGTCGCATCGTGCGGAGTTCGTGGCAGTGCTGTTGGTTGCGGTTCGAGTTCCGTCGGAACCACATCATCTGATTCCTGCAAATCGGCTGCAATTTGAAGCGGGCCTGGCAATCCGATGGGTGTTCCGGTGCGGGGCAGTTCGTGCGAGGTACCGGCTTGTAGTGTTGTCGCATTCCAGTCGATGGATGGATCGAGCAACTCTTCGACTCGTCGCTCAATAATTCGTTCGCGACGGTTTTCCCGAGCATTCAGGGAATCTTTAATCATCGCCAGTTTCGTCTGCATCGTCTGCATGCGTCGCGTGAGAAGATCCCGTTGTGAATCGAATGCACGAGTCACGGCCTGGTGCAGTTGATTCTGCAGGTCTGCGACGGCTGACTCGTCATCTCCGGCCTTCGCGTCCCGGAGTTTCTGAGCAATCCTGATGGACCGCTTTTCTGCTTCGTCGGCACCGGACTCAAACCGCCGCGTTCCGCCCGGATCATCTGATTGAGTGTCGGCATCGTCAAAGAATCGATTGAAGAACAACTCAGATTGTGCCGATGTGCTTGACTTGAGATTGGCATCAGGCGGTTGATCGCGATCACTGGGTTCAGTTTGTTCGTAAGTGAATGTCGGCACAGGTCGAACTGCGCGATCAGTTTGCGCCAGGTCCACTGCTCTGTCCTCTCCGGGAACCACTTCAGTGAATGCGATGGTCATGTCCTGCTGCAGCTGCTGACTGATCGCGATTCCGACCGCCGCGAAGATGACCATGCTGGTCCAGAAAAAGATGCGTTTCATAGATGCGGTTTCCTGTTTCCGTAGGGCCGTGCTGTGCCGGCCGTCGTCATCGTGTCATATTTCGGACGGCAAAGCACCGCCCTGGAGTCTCAATTCTGATTCAAGCTCTTGCATGAACTGATTGATCTCTTCGTTCAAATCGTTCAGTTCCATTTCTGACCGACTGACCCAGTCATTCGATGCATCGTTCACCGTACCCGCATCTTCATTGGCCTCGTTCAAGTGAATTGGCCCCACCTCGTCCAAAGCCGGATTGCCGGTCGGACTGCCACCGGCGTGGTCAGAATCGCCGGGATCCGTTTCAGTGATCTGTGCCCTGAATAAGACTGCCGCCAGCACGCATACGACGACGACTCCAACAAGTACGATCCGCCGCGGATAAAATCTCTGGGCACTCTTGTCTGAGATCTCTCGAACCGCCGCTGGCAGACGACTGACCGTCGGTTGCTGCACATGCGCCACGCATTCTTCGAGCAGCTCAGCAACCACACTGGCACCTGCAAACCGTTCCTCCGGCAGCTTCTTCAATAGTTTTTTCGCGATGCCTTCCAGCCAGACCGGAATTTCAGGGTTTACATCACGGATCGAACGCGGCTCGTCATCGGTGACTCGCCGCAGGATGCCGTAACTTGTTTCCGCTCGAAACGGAGCTCGGCCGGTGCACATGGCATACAGGACGCTGCCGAGGCTGAACAGATCACTGCGAGTATCCACCGAATCACCGCGTGCCTGTTCGGGCGACATGTATTGTGGCGTTCCTGCAATCAATCCGCTGCGTGTCAGCGAAGCATCGTCGATGGCCCTCGCCAGACCGAAGTCCGTCAACATGACTCGGTCCACCCCCTTCTCGAGCAGGATGTTGGCCGGCTTCACGTCTCGATGCACCAGTCCCTGAGCGTGGGCCGCCGCGAGTCCTCGCGCGACCTGCACGCCAATACGCAGCACATCGAGTGCCGGCAACGGCCCTTCGCGATCAATGCGGTCCTGCAATGATTCACAATCAACATACGGCATCACGATGTACGGCAGACGACCTTTGGAATTCACCGACAGAATCGGCATCACGGCCGGGTGCACGATCGCCGCTGTGGCCTGAGCTTCCCTGGCGAAACGGCGTCGAGCGGCCGCGCTGGCCGCCAGATGCGGTGCCATCACTTTGGCTGCCACCAGTCGATTGAGTTCTGCCTGAAATCCTTTCAGCACAATGCCGTTTCCGCCGTAGCCGATCACTTCACGAATTTCAATGTTGTCGAGGCGCCCCAAAGCATCTGTATCGCCGGCGGGCTCCAGAAAGTCGACAGCGAAGTCCGCGATGAATCGGTTGCCGTCTGCTGAGTCACCAGAATCTGACGATCGTAGATCGTCAGAAGATTGCTCGGTTCGCAGAGCTGCTTCGATCCGTGTCCAATCGTCCCGGGTGCCGGCGAGAGATTCCATCAGGTCGCGACAGGTGGTGCATTGCTCCAGATGAAGCGCCAGCGCCTCTTCCTGGCGTTCACTCAACGCATCGCTGAGCGATTGCCGCAACAAATCGGGATCGCATTGTGTGGATGAAAACTGCATCAGACGATTCAGGTTGCTCGATACGGGATGGTCATTCAGTTGTCGGCGATTTTCTTCGAAACACGCTTTTGCCAACACGTAAACAGTCAGCCGCGACGATCGTCCAATCTTTCAACGGCGCTGATGTCACAGCGCGCGACTCGGCATGATGCTTATTCACTCAACAGATCCTGAATCTTCGCACAGATGCGAGCCAGAAAGCGGCTGCGTGACATGTAAATACTTCCAGGAGTCATGCCGAGGTCCGCCGCGACCTCGGCAACGGGCTGACCGTCGATCACGGTCGCCGTGAATGCATTCCAACTGGTTTCCCGAAACTCACGCCTCACCTGATCTCCTGCCCACGCGATCATCTCGTGTTCGTATTGTTTGACCTGTTGAGGGTCTGGTTCTGCCGGGATCTGTTTGAGCAGTTCCAGCAGGTCTGTACCACCGGCCGCATCGAATCTCCGTTCCCGGGTCATAAACCTGATGACGACGTTACGGGAAACGGTGCTGAGCCACCGCCGAAAGGATGCGTCCCCGCCATCATTTGTCCAACCGTCGATTGAACGGGCAATCGACAGCAGAATCTGTTGAGTGACGTCGGCCACATGTCGTTCCGGGACACCCTGACGTCCCGCCAAACGCTTAAGAAACGGTTCGTACGCCTCCACGAAGTCCTGCCATGCCGGCTGGTTGCGCGGCACTTGAGCTGCACGATGAGGCTGTGTCGGGTTTCGGGAAACGTCATGAGGCATGATTCCTGGAAGGATCAGTCCTCAGTTTGACCGAATCTCACACGAAAAACTCGTGATTTCAGGAATTGGTGGGAATTGCCCCGGGACGAACCGCGATGCGGAATGCTCCACTTTCACGGGCCCACGCAACCGCTTCGTTGATTTCCTCAAGCGGAAACTCACGATCGACCAGCGACGCAAACGGGTATTGATCAACATGTTCTGACAGGAATGCCAGAGCGGACTGCAGATCCTGCGGCTGATAGTTGTGGAGGCCTTCCAGCCGCAGCATCCTGCGAACAATCTGGTCTGCCTGCAGCGACAGGGGGCGAGCGGGGAAGACGGCGCCCACCAGGATCAGTCGACCACCGATTCGCAGCTGATCGATGGACGACTCCATGGCCTCCGGTGAACCTGACATGTCGAGCACTATATCGGCACCTCGTCCGTCGGTCAGTTCGCTGAGGCCATCCAGCGAGGTGTCAGTCGCTCCGAATGCGGCTGCGCGACGCGCACGTCCGTCGTCGATATCGGTGACAATCACATGGGCGGCCCCGTGACTTCGGGCCATTGCTGCAGCCGTCAGTCCCAGCATCCCGGCTCCATGGATGACGATTGTTCGGCCATCGCAGCTGCCAGC
>JBDOMX010000014.1:0-35251 GCA_039831615.1 Planctomycetaceae bacterium | reverse complement strand
AGTCCAAGGGTTCGACCGAAGAGCGGGCCAAATTCCGTGAAGTCAGCTCTGTGAGTTCCGAGATGAAGGTGCGCGAACTTGTTCGCTCCGCAGAATCGGAACTGATCACGGAGTAGCGACGCACTGTGCGGGTTCGCAGGCACTGACGGCGTGCGTTCCCGCGGGTTGTAGCGGGCGTGCGCTTGCGGATTTGTCGTCCGCTGCGTTCTTTTTCGTGCCCCGTCATTCTTTTGTGACGTAAAGTGGATCAGCCACCCGTCACTGCAAGGGCGGCGTGGTGGGCCGTGAAAGAATTCTGCGTCCCCCTGTACAAAAGGTGGTCGGCTGATTCCGGTCAGGCAGGACCGAGAGCGATCCAGGCAGTTGTTTCCGCTTGCGGTCGATGGAACATCTCCGAAAGATATCTCGTGAATTCCGCCTGTGAAACAACTGTGGCAAACACGACGTTTTGCCGGCTGGTGCCGGCGGTCCCGACCGATACGTCAAACATTATCAATCACCTGTTGATTCTGTCGGATCAGGCTCGTCTGGAACAGGAATCGAGCGGCGAGTCGTCAATCATTCCCCGCAGTGCCCTGATGATGTTGCTGCGGACGATGAAGCTCTGCGATCCCTCAATTGTCGCTCATGGTCAACGAGTTGCAATGATCGCCAGTGGACTTGCTCAGCAGCTGGGCTGGAATGATGCTCAACGACGTGCTCTGGAAGTTGCTGCCCTGCTCCATGACCTGGGGAAAATTGGCGTCCCGGAACATATCATTCGGAAACCAGGAAAGCTCAGTTCAGAAGAGTACGACTATGTGACTCTCCATCATAAGGCTGCCGTTTGCCTGCTGCAGGCGTTGCATGCGGATTGCGGACTGGTCACGATCTTGACGCTGCTGCATCGCAATTTTGACGCCGCCGGGGTGGAAAAAGACGAAAGCAATGCGACTGGTGAACTGCCATTGGGTTCCCGCATACTGGCCGTTGCCGACGGGTACGACTCATTGAGTTCGCCGAAGGCCTATCGGCGCGGAATGACTCACGATGAGGTGATGAAGGTTCTGCAGGATCATTCAGGAGCGCGGTACGACGGCAATGTCGTTCGCACATTGGAGCGGTGGCACGAGTCAGAGGGTCACGTCCTGCTTGACCAGACAGACGCGTATGCTGAGCAGGAGGCGCCGCTCATCTCTCCGGAACAGCGCAACGAAGTCGTGGTGCTGACTCAGATTCTGCAGGTCCTGTACCAGTTTCAGATGATCTACGATGGCTACTTTATCACCAACGCCGCCGGTAACTACTGTGTCTGGTCAGATGGCATGCCTGGTCTGACCGGACGGCCACTGGAAGCGATCCTGGGACACCGCTGGCATCCGGCGGACGTCAGGTTGTCTGCTATTACTCAGACCGAAATTAACAAGAAGTCGCCAGCCGAAGAAATCGTTCCGCAAGTTCTCCGAAACGGGCGATCGCAGTTTGGCAGCCGGGCGTGTACTGTGAGTGATTCGCAGCAGTTGAGTGTGGATGTTCATACGATGCCGGTGTCGAATCTGCACCAGCATGTTACCGGGGTCGCCCAATTGTTTCGCTGCAAGGGCGGCGTGCGAAAGAAAACCCGCGAATACGCAGAGTTGAAGCTGGCAGCCACCCGCGACGCCCTCACCGGTGTGGCAAATCGTGGTCAACTGGAAACACAGCTGCGACACATGATCGACGACTACCACAACCAGGAAGGCGGACGTCATTTGAGTGTCGTCTTTTTGGATGTAGACCGCTTTAAAAGCATCAACGATACATTCGGTCACAAAGCGGGCGACCAGGTGCTGGTCGATCTGACACGTTTGCTGCAAAACGAGACTTACTCAGGCGAGATCATCGGGCGCTACGGTGGTGAAGAATTCATTGTGGTGTGTCCCGAGACCGATTTGCATTCGACGGTGCGAAGGGCAGAGCGACTGCGTCTGGCGGTGCAAAAAAGCTCTGCTGGCGGTGTTTCAGGGCTAAATGTGACGTCGTCGTTCGGGGTGTCAACGGCACGACTGGGAGACTCAGTGCAGACACTGCTTGAACGTGCAGGCACAAGCCTGTTTCGCGCGAAGGACGGTGGACGAAACCGGACGTGCTGGGAAGGTGAGGAGGATGATTCGCCGCAGCCGGCGATTTCGGCCGAAGAAGACGATACCAGATTGAGCGTCGTTGATGGCACACTGCTGTACAGTGAGACGATCGATGTTTCGACTTCTCTTGAGCTCACCGCCATCAAACTCAACGCATTCCTGATCGCGACGAACATCAGAATTGACTCTCAGGAGCACGGGATCCTGCGATTGCAGGCAGGACAATCTGGATTCTTACGTCGCTGGGGCAGTACTCCCGATCGTCAGCCCGTGGCCATAGAGGTCCACTTCGAGACGCAGCGGCAACCTGATCCGAAGTCCGGCAAGCAAAATACGATCCACTACCTTTCGGTGACCATGCAACCTGTCGGCCGGTCACCGGAACCGGCCGTATTTGAGGCGCGCTGCAGCCGACTGATTCAGGAAATGCGAGCCTATTTGCTGAGTTCCTGATCGCCGGGCCAACGAAACACAGCCACTGAGTCGTCCCGAGACACAGTGGCTGCTTTGAGTTTCGATCGAACAGATCCGGATCAGTTCACGGCGACGGCGTTGCTTTCCGCCACTTCTGCCGGCTGTTCATCCGCCGCATCATCCCCGTCGCCCACGTGATCCACGAAGCCCTTCAGGTGGATGGCACGCGTGTGATGCTGCAGTTTCTTGAGCGCTTTGCTTTCGATCTGACGAATACGTTCACGAGTCACCTTAAAGATGCGCCCGGTTTCCTCCAGCGTATAGCTGTACCCGTCACCCAGACCGTAACGCAGTTTGATGATTTCGCGTTCACGATATGTCAAACTCTTGAGGACATGATCGATCTTGTCCCGCAGCATCTGCTTGGCTGCCGATTCCGCAGGGCTTTGCTCGTGCGAATCTTCGAGGAATTCTCCGAAGCTGCTGTCTTCGCTTTCGCCGACCGGTGTGTCCAGGCTGATTGGATGTTTCCAGGTCTTCATGATCCTTTCTGTTTCCTCAATGCTCATCCCGACCGCTTCCGCCAGCTCTTCGTTGCTTGGCTCACGACCGGTCGCCTGGCGAATCTCTTCCGCCTTCGACTTCAGCATGGAAATGTTCTGGAACATGTGCACGGGAATACGAATTGTGCGTGCATGGTCGGCCACCGCGCGTGTGATTGCCTGACGAATCCACCACGTAGCGTACGTAGAAAATTTGTAGCCGCGCCGGTACTCGTATTTTTCGACTCCGCGCATCAATCCCGCATTACCCTCCTGAATCAGATCGAGGAAACTCAGGCCGCGGTTACGGTATTTTTTGGCGATCGAGACCACCAGGCGAAGATTACCTCCTGACAGTTTTTGCTTGGCGTCCGTCCAAAAATCCATCCGTTTGCGAATTTCACGGCAGCGAGCCAGATACTGATCCGGAGTTTCGAGAACCATTCGAACGTATTCTTCGAGTTCGCGTTCGAGCGATTGACGCTCTGTTTCGGCAGTCCGCAATCCACTGAGGCAGGTGATTTCATCCTGCAACTGTTCGATGCGATCGCCGATCTGCAGCATCCGTTTCATCACAGGCTGCATACGATGAGTTCTGACGCTCAGTTCTTCACACAGGGTGCACATCTTGACTCGGCGATTGCGGATCCGGTCGTGCAGTGCCTCCTTTTCAGGATCATTTTCCAGCAGGTCCCGCCATGTAAGAAAATCTGATTCGTTGTCGGCCATCAGGACCCTCAACGTCTTCAGATTTATATCCATGCGGCCTTCGATTTGTTCCTTGCGCACGTCTTCGGTCTCAGACGTTCGCAGGGTGCGTTCGAACGGCAATTCACCTCGCTGAACTTTTTCAATCGTTTCAACGGCAATTCGCAAAGCGAAGTCTGATTCGACCACATGCCGACGCATCCGCTTGCGAGTAATCTCAATCTGTTTTGCCAGAAAAATTTCACGGTCGCGACTGAGCAACGGGATGTTGCCCATCTGACTCAGATACATACGAATCGGGTCGCGAGACGAAAGTGCTGATGTTTCCGCCCCCAGCAGCGCTCGCGCCGCCTTCTCGGCCTGTTCTTCCTTGATCGCATCTTCGACCGGTTCCGGTTCCAGCGGAATATCCGGATCTTCGACAAAGTCAAGACCTTCAACATCCAGGGCCTTGATCAGATCTTCAACCATGGCAGGGTCGCCGCCTTCGTCAGGCAGCCAGGCATGAGCCTGCTGGATAGTGACAAAGCCTCGTTCCCTGGCTGATTGAATGATCGCCTTCATTCCTCTGTCCAGACGATGCACGCGAATCCCCTTTGTAGTTAGATAACCCGGTCAGTTTTCAGTTGATGCGTGTGTTGCTGCACACAGGCAATTCTTCAGCATACCGGTGTTTGGAAAAAATCAATCGACTCGATCCCGAAATTCGAGTATCCGTCGGGAGTCGTCCGACGAACTCGCTTGATGCAGACGTTGTTGCCATCCCTGGGACTGCCAGCCATAGACCAGCAGCGGACATCATGCCGGACCAGCGCGCCTGTGAAAAAAAAGACCAACGTGACAGGAGCTGGAATGTCTTTTTGGCCTGTCCACGCGCAACTGCAGAATAGTCAGGCAGGCCTGGCCACAGAATTGCCCCGATACCAACGCGGACCTGTAACGCGGCCCACTGGCGCATCGGTCATCTGGATACACGTGCCCCATCACAACGGTTCCCCGACTCCTTCAGGATTCCAGTCTTTGGGTCGTTTTTGATCAGGTGGTGGCGATCGTTCAGATCCCCAGGGCCACCCGGCACTCATACAGCCGTTTTCCGGCTGACAACGAAACGGTCAGGGTTTCATTGTTGAATGAATCGTGTTTGGCAGGTCTCCTGCCCACTCCCGACCTCCCGATTATTCGCCTGCACGCTTGCATTCGTCAACCGGTTCGACGCCTCAATTCACACGGATTTCCTGATTGGCGACATGATTCGAATCAGGAAGAATTCCAATTCCGGGGACTGCAGATTTCGTGCCGTGAATGTGAGAACTTCCAGACGCGGGAGGGGTCAGGACACGAAACCTCGGTCAGGTTGGACATTCCGCAGGAAACTGCCAGTTTGGACCGCCGAATTGAAGCAATAATACATCCCCGGTTGGCAGGATCTGAGACACCACCGAACTGCCGGGCAATTCTCTCTTAACTTGACGGAAAACAATCGATGGCTGGCCGGAAGTCCAAACGGAAGACATCCAACGAAGATCCGAATTCCAGAATCGTATGCCGTAACCGTAAAGCACGCTACGAGTACGATGTTTTGGACGAGATCGATTGCGGGATCCAGTTGTATGGCAGCGAAGTCAAAAGCATCCGGAACAACAAGGTCTCCATCGATGACGCGTATGCCCGAGTCGAGGGCAACGAAATCTGGCTGGCCAATTGTGACGTCGCCGAATACCCGCAAGCGACAATTGTCAATCATGACCGCCGTCGCAAACGAAAACTGTTGATGCATCGTCGAGAAATTCGCAAGTTTGCGGAGAGCGGCGAGCAGCAGGGGCTCACGCTGATTCCCCTGGTGGTGTCGATTCAGCGCGGGCTCGTAAAGGTCCGCCTGGGGCTGTGTCGGGGACGGAAGTTGCACGACAAGCGGGACCGATTGAAGAAGCAGGCCGACCGGCGCGAAATGGATGCCGCGATTCGGAAGCGTCTGTAGTTGGCCCGTTTTTCGTAACTCGGATCGTCATTGGCATCTCACTTGCAAGGCGGTCAGTACGGTGCCGGGTTCTTCTCAGTCTCATTCCGGGACCTGTCAACCGGCCGTTCCATCACACCCCCTTTCCTGCTGTTGCCCTGACAGCTGTACCAATCTCAGTTGTTTTTCCGCCATTCCGGCCGGTTGTTCTGCACCGATGTCTGCAGAATTTACAACCCCATTCCTGGCAGATCTTACAATCCCTCGTCTCTAACAACTGCTGGAAATTGTAGACCGCCCGGCTGAACAAGGGCGGTACTTCTTCGTTTGCGGTGTCGCACGGATGCGGCCAGCCAGGCACAATTCTGTCCAGCACTCCTGGTCTCAACTTCTTCAATCAGAATCCTCTGGCAAGGAAGCCACGATGACACTGATCGCGCTGACGATGTTCGCCATCAACCCGCTGGCCGAACCCCTGCCCGAAATCGTGCTTCTCGATTTCACCGCCAGTTACTGCGGCCCCTGTCAGGAGATGGTTCCTGTCATCCAAAGAATGCAGAAGGCCGACTTTCCAATTCGCAAGGTGAATCTCTCCGAGCACCCGGACATCGCCCGCCGGTTTCAGGTCGAGAAGATTCCGACTTTCATTTTGCTGGTCAATGGCCAGGAGAAGCAGAGAGTTGTCGGGAAATGCAGTGAAGGCGAGTTGCGGCACATCATGAACGCGGAGTACGACGCTTTGCACCCGGGCCGGAAATCCGCGGAAGAGGTGGCTTCCGCGCCCAGGCCGGTTGCTGCTGCCGAGGAGCAAAGGCCTGGCGGGTTGCGGGGTCTTTTTGCCAGGATTCGTGAAGGATTCGGAGGTCGTCCACAGCAGACAGGTTTTCAGCATCCAACATTTCGGGCGCAGAGTCCCGAGCCACTGCCCGCAGAGGCCGTCGGGAAAAGCGCGATGGCGGCGACAGTGCGAATCCGCGTCACCAGGCAACTGAACAAGGAAGACGTCGGCACCGGATCAATCGTTCACAGTACGCCGGAAAAATCAACGATTCTGACATGTGCACATTTGTTTCGGGATCTGGACAAGGACTCAAAGATTGAAGTGGACGTTTTTAGCGATGGACGGACCCTCCGGTATCATGCTGAACTCGTGGCAGGCGACGACGAGTCGGACCTGGCGATCCTGCGGATCGCTGCCAATGAAGTGCTGCCGACAGTGGAATTGGCGCCCGCGTCGGTCAAATTGCGATCGGGAGATGCCGTCTTCAGTCTCGGCTGCAACCAGGGACAAATACCCACCCACATGCCCGTCAGCGTCGTACAGGTCAATCGATACCTCGGGCCATCGAACATCGTTTGTACCACCGACCCGGCCGTCGGTCGTTCCGGTGGAGGACTCTTCAATTTGAATGGGCAGCTTGTTGGTGTGTGCAGTTGCGCGGATCGTGATCAACACGAAGGCTTGTACATGGGTCGCAAACCAGTCCATCAACTGTTTGCCACGTCACGTTTAACTCACCTGCTGAGCGCCGGACCGAACTCCAAAGAACCGACGGAGTTTGCTGTCAATTCGGAGTTTTCCAACGACGAATTGATTACCGCAATCTTCGAAGAGGCTTCAACGGACGTTGACGCTGCCGATGACGTCGGGTTTTCCGAGTCTCCGGCCGACTCTGAAATTCCGCGTTTCGAGGCCGCTGAGCCATCAGTCGATTTCAGTCAGCTGACCTCTGGCGAGTCGAATGCCCGAGCCAGCGCAGCTTCGCCTCTGGAAATCACAGTGATCATCAATTCCGTCGACGGGACGCGGCCGAAGGAACTCGTGGTGATTAAACGGCCAAGCCCCTGGTTGCTTGAGCTGCTCACCGGTGACGGTCCGACCGCTCCCGCGCTGGCGGCCGCTCGAAAACCTGATTTGTCGTCCACCAGCGTTCAACAAATGAACCGACAGATGACCTCGAGCAGGAAAGTGGACACACAGCATATGCCACGTCGACACCGCACGGAGTCGAGCAACTCGGCACGACGCGCCCACTCAACTCGAACCGCTGCGGTTCGTTAAAGACACACCATGTCGGTCACGATACCGATTGAACCGCAATCGACTCAGCAGACAGAGATATCGGAATCCAGCGCTCAGACCGTTGAGGCTGAACTGGTGCACGATCATCCTCATCCGTGTCCACGGCCCTGGCTGATTTTGGTTTCTGTCCTGCCGTTTCTCGCGGTTCCTATTGCCCATCAGCTGTCAAACCCGCAAACAGCGACGGGCCTGTTCCACTACGAGCTTCCGTACTATGTGGCAAACGGTCGGGCTGTCTTTGAGCGCGGCAACGGGGTTTTCTACCCGAATCCGTTCGACCCGTCCGCCGATGCGCCGGTCATCTACGCTCACTGGCTGCCCGAGGTTCTGGGTGTTGCCACTTCGGTTGCTGGAGTCGATCCTGGCAGTTGCATTCTGTGGTTGACGTTTGCTGCGGCGCTGGCTTTCGCCATGGCAACCCAGCGACTGATTGCCGGCTGTCTGCCCGTTGAATACCTCGATTCTCCCGTTGCGTTCATTGCAGCGATGTGGGGTGGCGGACTTCTGGTGGCAGGAAGTGCGCTGACCGGCTGGCTGGACGGTGATGTTGTGTCCGATCTGCTCGCGCTGGACCCCGGGAACGGGATGTGGTTTCTCAACTGGGGCAGAAACGCTCTGTTTCCCACAGAAGCAGTCTATCACGTGCTGACTGCAGGTTGCTGGCTGGCCGAGATTCGTCAGCGCCGAACAGTGGCGAACACTTTTCTGTTGTTGCTGGCGACAACTCATCCATGGTCCGGCGTTGAGCTGCTGTTGACAATTACTTTGTGGCGAGTTTTCAGGCTGATCATCACACGCCAACGTGCTGAAATGCTGCAGCTGGGTATTTCAATCATCGTGCTGGTGGTGTTTCTGAGTTACTACAGGATCTGGCTGCCGTCATTCGAACAACACGCCGTGTTGCAAAGTGTTTGGGAGCTGAACTGGAGTTTGAAATGGTCATCCGCAGTTGCCGCGTGGGGACTTGTGGCTTTGCCAGCAGCGTACCGGCTGTGGAGTGACTCGTCGGCAGTGCGAAACACGACAGTGCAGTTCCTGTTGTGCGCCTTTTTCACAGCGGCCGGACTGTCGCTCCATGATCGGCTCATCAAACCGGTCCAGCCCTTACATTTCACTCGAGGTTACGTGTGGATGCCTTTGTTCCTGGTGGGTGCGCCCGTTTTGCTGGGGGCTGCTCGCAATTGGTGGAATCGCTCGATGGTATCTCGGATCGCTCTGTGCTGTCTGGGACTGGTCATGGTCTCCGACAACCTGGTGTTCGCAGCGATCCATTCCTGGCGACAGTATCAGCAGGAAGATGGGTTCCATCTTGACGTGCATGATCGAGCCTTGTTCCTTGAGTTGGGCGAAAAGTATCCCGCCGCCGTGGCGTTGACAGATTCGGTGAGGTTGAATTACCTGCTGCCAGCGTACGTGAATCACCGTCCCTGGCTGGGGCATCAATTCAACACGCCAGACTTCGCACAGCGACTTCTCGTGATGCAGCGGTGTTTCGCCGGAGCGACCTTAGTTGCGTCTGAGATCCCACACGACGTGACGCTGTTGGCCGTCAGGCTAACCCGTGACTGCCAGCCATTGGTTGAGAGCGGTGTCTGGCTGGACTGCGGAGCGAGAAACGCCAAATGGTCGATTTGGCTGAGGGCTGACTAATCTAAACGTGTGAACCGGAAATCGCGGACACAAGTCTGGACCACCATCCGCGGTCGACACACAGGAAGACCAGTCAGAGTCGCCATTGTTCGAACGGCGTCCAGGTACTCGCCTGCTACCGACTTGCGGACGGTTCGGGCTCCGTGGAGGCTGACTGTGTTTCGTCGGACGCCTCATGCAGTGTCGCTAATAATTCGTTCGAGGCCAGCTTGCCGGAGGCTTCGTCCGGGTGGACGGCGGCAATGAGCTGGAAGTCGCATGTCAGGGTCATCGCCACGTCAACCAGTTCCGGATCGAAATGAGTTCCACGACCTTGCTGGAGGATTTCCAGTACCTGCGGTTCGGGCATGGCAGCTCGATATACGCGATTCTGGCTGAGTGCATCGTAGACGTCGGCAACGGCGACGATGCGTGCAGCCAGCGGGATTTCTGAGCCCGCAATTCCATGGGGATAGCCTCGACCGTCCCAGCGTTCATGATGGAACTCTGCGATTTCTTTCGCCTTGCACAGAACCGGTGACTCGCTGCCGGACAGCAATTCGGCACCGATGGTGGTATGGGTTTCCATAATGCGGCGTTCTTCGGCCGTGAGGGCTCCAGGCTTTCTCAGCACTTTGTCCGGGATGCCGATCTTGCCGACATCGTGCATTGGGGCTGCCAATCGAATCGAATCAACTTCACTCTGATCCAGTCCTAAAGCCATCGCCAGGCGAGCGCTGTAGAGTCCAACTCGTTTGATGTGGTTGCCGGTTTCTGTATCCCGGTGAACCGAAGCACGGACCAGCAGATGAATCGATTCTTCGTGGGCACGCAGCAGTGCGGCCGTCCGTGAACGCACCTGCTTCTCCAGGTCTTTCGTATATTCTTCCTGCATTCGCTGAAGATGTCGTTTTTCCGTCATCGTTGTGGCCATTTGTGCCACTTCAGTAGCGTCAAACGGCTTCTTGAGAATCAGCAGCTGGTCGCTGCGTCCCAACCTCGCGATGATTTGCTGCCATGAATAGTCCGACCAGGCTGTGCAGAGGACGATCGGCAGGTCCGCATCCACCCCCCACAACTCTTCGATGGTCGTGAGACCATCCCAGCCGGGAGGCATCCTCATGTCGACGAATGCCAGGTCGAATGCGTTACCACGGACAATGGCTCGTTGGGTCTTTTCGAGCGCATCACGGCCCTGAAATGCGTGATCGAGTTCATAGACGGTATGCACCTGCCGCCGAGAGGGTTGTTCGCCGCCAGCATTTTCTTTACGAACCGCCGGTACGGATTGCGAATCGCCGCAGAGAATTGTGGCAAAGCCATCATGAATCGCAGGCGTGTCGTCAACGATCAGGATGCGACGTCGTTCGGAGCTGGTTTGTGTCACGTGGCCCCCTCCTGCGACGCGTTTATTTGATCTGTGCCAGATGGAAGTCTGTCTTGAGAACTAAATTGCCGGCGGGTGAAAATATGGTTCGGTAGACCCATGGCAGAAACTCGTGCTGATTCATCGTGCCCGTTTGATCCCCGTCAGCCCTCGGAAACAGTCAGAGAAGGGGAGCCGCAGCGGAACCGGTTTCAGTCATCGATGGGCACCGCCACTACTTGACAGATATTCAGTATGGGTGGGAGCCCCCTCCGGGGCATGACCACCGTTTACCGTGGAAAATCCGATTTGTGACGGATACATGGCGCATGCGTCGCTCGATTGCCGACTCCGTCACGTCCTGCATTCGGAATTGACCTCACCAACCGCCAAATCGGTCGTGACTTGAAATTCCCTTTTGCTCTACAATCCGGTGGTTTGGCACATTCGGCGTCCGACCGACGTTGGAACGTGGGGAATCAACTGCCTATCACTCATATTTGCTCGGAGTTGCAGGGATGCTGCTGTCGTGTCGCATTTGCAGTTTGTTGTCGCTGGTCATGGCCGGCATGTTGTGCGAATCCGCTTTTGCCCAGAAGCCCTCGCCCGAACAAATTCTGAAGCCGTACCGGCCTCGGCAGGCCAACGTTGAGTACGACACGCCAGGTCCGGCGGAGTTTGCTCAATGCAAAGTGGAAATTGAACGTGAAGCGGCTAATGCCGGCTTTGTCGTCTATGGTCCGGCCGGACAAGTGCTGCGTCGGTTCACGGACACCAACGGCGATCAGAATCCTGACGTGTTCCGCTATTACCGGCATGGTCTTGAGGTCTACCAGGACATCGACAGCAATTTCAATCAGAAACCTGATCAGTATCGCTGGATGAACTGGGGTGGCACTCGTTGGGGTCTTGACTCCGACGAAGATGGACGAATCGACGAGTGGAAAATGATTTCGGCACCGGAAGTTGCCCAGGTGGCGGTCGAAGCGCTGGTGCGAAACGATGTTCACATGCTGGGAACGGTGCTGATCAACGCCGGCAATATTCGTCAACTGAAGGTAAACGACAGCCTCGCCGACGAACTGCTCAAGTCGGTGGCCAGTCCGGCGGAACAGTTGAAAAAAATGCTGGCCGACTCACGCATCGTCAACAGAAATACAAAGTGGATGCGTTTCGATCCCCCCATTCCTGGTCTCATTCCGGCGGATGGCAGTCGATTCAAGGCGGATTTGATGGTCTACGAAAATGCGATGGCCATCGTGCAGAACGGCTCGAGTCATGATTTGATATCAATCGGGGAAATGGTTCGTATCGGAGATGTCTGGAAGCTGACGCAGCTGCCTCGACCGCTGGATGAGAAGAATGCTCAGATTCAACTGGGTGGTATGTTGATGCAGCCACTGAGTGCTTCGACGTTGGAAGCGACCGCCGGTTCGGTTTCCAAAGAAATGCAGGTTCTTCTGAAACAACTGGAAGCAATCGATAACGACATGCCAGGGCAAAATGCAACGTCCGCCCAGCACACCACATACAACCGCAAACGAGCAGACCTCATCGAACAGATCATTCCACTGGAGAAGGGAGAGAAACCTCGCAGTGGCTGGATTCGTCAGTATGCAGATGGACTTGCTGCCGCCGTGCAGACTGGAGGTTATCAGGAGGGACTCAACCGCTTGACTCGACTGCAGCAGCAGGTTCGACAGGATCAGCAAATGCAGGGGTACGTTTCATACCGTCGTTTGCTTGCCGAGTATGCGGTTCGACTTCAGAAAAGTCAGGAAGAACAGGAGCGTGCGGCCACTCAGGATTGGTGGTTGACGGAGCTGGAGCGTTATGCGGAACGCTGGCCGAAGTCCGACGATGCAGCGGATGCGATCATTCAATTAGCCATCAGCCTGGAGATCATGGGTCGTTTGGACGATGCCCGTGTCTGGTACAAACGGCTGGCCACGAATCATCCCCGCACAAATGGAGGAATTCGAGCGCGTGGTGCGCTGCGGCGCCTGGATCTGATTGGCAAGAAACTTGAACTCAACGGTCCGTCGCTCAGCGGGCAGAACATCGCGGCGTCACAATTCCAGAATCGCGTTTTGCTGGTCGTGTTTTGGGCGACTTGGGCGACGCCATATCAGAAAGACCTGCCCGCGATCGAGGCTGTCTACGCGAAGCATCGGCGGGCCGGATTTGAGATCCTGGGTGTGAACCTTGACCCGAACGCGGCTTCCGTCAAATCGTTTATTGGCAAGTTCGGTGGGCGCTGGGAGCACATTCGTGATCCGGGCGGAATGGACGGGAAACTGGCCCGAGACTTCGGCATCGTTTCCATGCCGACCATGTTTCTGGTCGACAAGCGAGGCATCGTGGCTGGGGGGATCACAACCGAGAATCTCGAGCACGCGGTACAAACCCTGCTGCAGGGTAAGGCCCTGGGCGATGCTTCCCGACCGCTGGGAGCCGCGGCCGTACCAAAGGTCAAGAACTAGAGCAGTTTTCGAAAAGTCGTGGCGGGTTCTGGCTCGCGGGAGCAATGAAATATGGGCTCTGGAACCTCCGCCGCGGCCACAAGTCAGCGTAATACGCTGTAGTGCAGTTTTCGAACATTCTCACGGGTTCTGGCTCGCGGGGGTAACGGGTGATCGGCTCTGGCCCTTTCGCCGCGGCCACGAATCAGCATCACACGCTGTCAGAGCCGCATGAAACCGTGCCAGCGGGGCGCAGGAAAGTCCGGGCCGCTGAAGACCGGACATCGGTACGGATCACCAATCTCCTCAAATGCGCACGATCGACGATCGTGCGCTTGCCAGGTTCAGCATGAATCCCTGAGTCCTGTCTGCCAGTTCGTTGCCGTCGGGGGCAAGACCAGCCAGCACCATTGCGTTCGCATGCAGCTGGCGTCCACAGTTCCGAATGAAGTCTGCATTGTCATCGTTAGCAACGATCTCACACAATCTCGCAACCAGCTCGGCGTCTGGATTGATCTCGAGGATCATCTTCGACAATTCAAAGTCCGGCGTATTGATTTGCAGAACTTTTTGCATGGTCGTGCTCATGGATCCCTGGGCGTTCACGAGACAGCAGGCACTTTCCGTCAGTCGTTCCGACCGACGAATGTCTTCCACTTTGTCGGCCAGCGATTCTTTAAAAAGTTCAATGACGCGGTCGAAACCGGGACGACTCGTTGAGTCATCCTGCTTGTCGCTGTCGTCGTCGTCCTTGTCTTCCGCGGTAGCCCCCTCAGCTTTTGGCAGTTCCAGCTCGGCAGAATCAACGGAAACAACATCGTGATCTTCGAAACTGCCGAGTGTGGTCAGCAGGTACTCATCAGCCGGGTCAGTCAGAACCAGAACTTCCAGGTTGCGTTTCTTGAAGATTTCCAGATTCGGACCGTTGAGAGCGGCGCTGACGTCGGTGGCTGTGACAAAGTAGATCTGTTTTTGTTTTTCATCTGCGCGTTCACAGTAACCGGCCAGAGACACGAGGCCGTCTTCAGCCGTGTTGTCGGTGGACTGGAATCTCAGCAGTTTGCCCAGTCGTTCGCGGTTGTCGAAGTCTTCTCCCACGCCTTCGCGCAGAACAGAGCCATATTCACGGTAGAACCGCGCGTACTTCGCCGGATCGTCGGTTGCCAGGCTGTCGAGATGATCGAGGACCTTCCTGGTGATCACGCGACGCATCTTGACAAACACCGTATTGTCCTGAAGGGCTTCTCGCGACACGTTCAGCGGCAGATCGGCCGAATCAACGATTCCCCGCAGGAACCGCAGGTAGTCCGGCAGCAGGTCACGGTTGTCGTTTTGCACCAGCACACGTTTGGCACACAGATGTAAACCGTGTTCGGAACGTCCGAATCCCATGCGTTCCAGGTTGGTGTCGGGACAGTACAGGATGCTGTAAAACTGGAACGGTGAGTCTGCCGAAAGGTGCAGATGCCACATGGCCGACTGGCCTGGATGCGTGAGATACTCAAAGAAGCCTTTGTACTGCTCGTCGTTTAGAGAAGTCTTTGGTTCCACCCAGATTGGTGGCTGGTCATTGACATGTTCGTCGCCCAGGTAGACAGCATGCGGTACGAACGTGGAGTATTTGCGGAGGATATACTTGAGCCGCGCATTCTCCGTGAATTCGTCCATGCCGTCCTTTAGATGCAGACGGATTTCCGTGCCCGGTTCCAGCGTGTCCTCACTCGGTTCGATCGTGAACGACCCGTCGCCGGTGGATTCCCAGACCCATCCTGATTCTTCAAGGACACTGCGAGTGTGGACCGCCACGCGGTGAGCGAGCATGAATGATGAGTAGAACCCGACCCCGAACTGGCCAATCAGCGAGACATCCGACCCGGCCTCCGGCGATTTTTGCAGCTGCTTCAGGTATTCGAGTGAACCACTATGAGCGATCGTTCCCAGGTTTTGGACAAGCTCGCCGTGCGTCATGCCGATCCCATTGTCGCGGATCGTCAACACGTTCGCTTCTTTGTCAGGAACAATTGAAATGCGCAGATCTTCGGCAGCACTGACACTGTCGTCAGTGAGCGCAGCGTGTCGACGCTTGTCGAGGGCATCAGAGGCATTGGAAACAAGTTCACGAATCGTGATCTCGCGATTCTGATACAGCGATTCGGAAAGCAGATGCAGGAGTCGGCTGATCTCGGCTTCGAATGTGAATTCTTCTTTTTTAGTTTCCGTCGTCATCTGCGGAATCTTTCTGTTTTTGTGAGTGATTGTTAATGGTTGTGGGAGATGTACGTCGCCCCCAAAGATCGATTGGATTTCGTCGTCGTTTTTTTCAGTCGTCGGTGTCAGTCAACGGACCGTCTGTGGTCCCCAAAGTTGATCGTTCTGTCTTGATCAGGTTCCAGACCTTCATCGAGGAAACTTGCCAGCATTCCTGTAATTGCCAGCCGACGGGAATTGGCAAATCAAACAGTCGCGGTGTGCGGAGCAGCAGCAGTGCGTCATCGGAACTTACATTCGGTCGCGCCAGTCGGCTCAAAGATTTGCTCAACACGCCGCCGCTTTTCAATTGACGGCAATCGGCGTAGGGCGGATCAAAGAACAGGAGTGTGTAAGGCAGCATGCCGTCGCTGCCCTTCGGAACAAACGACGTATAACGAACGTCGGTTTTCCAGCACAGTGTCGGAGATTCGCCTGCAAGCAGCTCGACGTTTTCCTTCAGACTCCGGTGCACCACGGGCGTCGATTCAATGAATACGCACGAAGTGGCCCCGCGGCTGATCGATTCAAGCCCCATCGTGCCCACCCCCGAATAGATATCCGCCACGCGCGCCTGCGGAAGCACATGCAGGATGCGGTCAAACACCAATTGCCGGACTCGATCGGTGTACGGCCGTGTCACGATTCCGTGTGGAGTCTTGAGCTGTCTTCGACGCAATGTTCCTCCGATAATGCGCAGGCTCATAAGTTGTTGCAGTCTATGATGTTAAGTGTCACAGGGTGGTTGGCGGATCAGACGCAGGATGGGCCCGTCCTGTCGTTCCCCAGGATGCACCCTCATTCGTCCATCAGGGACTCGATAGAGTCTGCTTCAGAATGCGGCGATGCAAATTTGGCCCGTAAGAAAACAGGGGTTTTGTGAGATTTGCTGTTTCCAGGACGTTGACAGTTGATGCGAATCCCAATTAACTTCGCCCCCCTGGATTCAGCGCTTGCCGGTCACGTTCGATTCGGTGGAATGAGCCACCTGGGCATATTTCCCGGGACAAATACTAACTAAAGGAGTCTTGTCACGATGGCAAAGGATAAACCACGTTCCAAGTCCGATATCCTCAATGCACTGGCCGAAATGACTGAGCTGGCCCGCAAAGAGGTCTCGGCCGTTCTGGATTCTCTGGAAGAGCTGATCGAAAAGGACCTCACGAAGGGCTGTGGTACTTTCAATCTGCCGGGAATGCTGAAGATTTATGTCCATAACAAGCCGGCAACAAAGGCTCGCCCCGGGAGAAACCCAGCCACTGGCGAAGAGATCATGATCTCCGCCAAGCCTGCTTCCAAGGTTGTCAAGGTCCGAGCTCTGAAGAAGCTCAAGGAAATGATCTGAGTTCTGATCGCCGCTTTGGCATGCCCCGGATGCCCGGCGCTCGATTCCATGTCGCCCCACGGTCGATCGGTCGTGATGACCCGGCGATTCGCCCGAACATGCTCCTGACGAATGTCTTAAGTATTCCCGACACCGCCAGCGCGCTAGTCCTATTGTTCCCATTTTAACATGCAGAAAGGTCAGAAAGGTTGCAAGTGGTTGACGGATGTGTCGAGCGTGCGTAGAATTTCAGCGATGCAGCAATGCACGGCCGGTCTTCTATCAGGATGTCTGATACGAGATTAGGTTTGAGCAGAGGTTCTCCCATGTTAGTATTGTCTCGGAAAAAGAACGAAAGTATCGTGATCAACGACGATGTCGTGGTCACGATTATAGAGATCCGTGGCGACAAAGTCCGCCTTGGGATCGAAGCCCCGCGGGACATTCCGGTGCATCGTCGGGAAGTGCTTGATGCAATCCTGCGAGAGCAGGGACTGGCCGATGTCGCTAAAGCGAACGATTCTGAGCCGGGCTGAAAAGTCGCCGGAGAATCGAGAGGCCCGGACCGTCCGCCTCAAGTTCTACCCTGCGCACAACCGACAACTCAATTGCTGACTCACAAGGCCCCATCGTCTAGTTAGGCCTAGGACACTGGATTTTCATTCCAGCAACGGGGGTTCAAATCCCCCTGGGGTCAAAAAATCAACCTCAACCTGTCGCTCAGGCTGAGGTTTTTTTGTGCGCTGCCTGCGGCGACGGAATCCCGGTCGGACTGATCGCCGTGGTTCGGCCCGGTTGCAACATTCGGCTCTTAGCGCGTCGCGAACCACTTTCAGGCGCGTGAGGTTCCCTGGAAAGATGCTAGACTCGGCGGTGTCACGAGTTTCCCTCTCTGAACCTTTGACGGAGCTCCGGAGCTACTGCGTGGTTTCACAGTCTCTTCCCAACCAGTATCTCGCTGATCCCGATGTGCAACTCATGCTGCGCGTTGCCACAGACGATCACGGGGCCTTTGAAGAGCTGGTGGTGCGATATCAGGACCGACTCATTGGATTTTTCTATCATCTCGTTGGTGACCGCACGGTTTCAGAGGATCTGACGCAGGAGGCGTTCCTGAGGGTCTATCGAGCGCGAGAACGCTACAAGGCGTCGGCGAGGTTTTCGACCTGGCTCTTTCGGATTGCCCACAACCTTGCCAGTAACCAACTGCGTGGTCTGGCCAAACGCCGGCGTGAAGTGTCGCTGGCGGCCGGTAATTCCGGGTCACAGAATCTGCGAATGGAGGAACGCGTGCTGGCGGAGCGGTCGGCCCTGATGCCAACACGGCTGCTGGTGTCCCGGGAGGTCCAGACGCAGGTCCGGGAAGCACTGGACTGCCTTGGAGAGCGACAGAAGATGGCCGTGCTGCTTCACAAGTTCGAAGGGATGAGTTACGACGACATTGGCAACGTGATGAATATGAACGCAGTTGCCGTGAAATCGCTGCTGGCTCGTGCTCGGGGAAAACTGAAGAGTGCTTTGGAGAAGTTTGCTTGACAGCGATGCATTGAGGGACGAAACATCTGCGTCTCGTGTTGCAATTGAACGTTGGAGGTTGTCATGCTTTTGAACTGTAGCACTTTCGTTTTCCGGTTGTTGTCCGAAACAGATATGGCTTGAGAATGGCAAAGTCGGAGGAACACAACAACAAGGTGTGGGTCGGGTTCGATCTCGGCGGAACAAAAATGCTGGCGGTTGTCTATGACGATGACTTCAGCATTTTGGGAAAGAAGCGGCGGCGGACTCGCGAGAAGGGAAACAGCCGGATTCCAATAGACCGGCTCGTCGAAACAATCCATATGGCGCTGGAGGATGCCAAGATCGATTCGGAGTCGGTTGGGGCGATCGGAGCCGGCTGTCCTGGGCCCGTGGATATGGGTCGCGGTGTCATCTGGGAGGCACCCAACCTCGGATGGAAGAACGTGCCGCTCAAGGATGACCTGGCGAAAGCGTTTCAATGTCCGGTCTCCATTTGTAATGACGTTGATGCCGGTGTCTTCGGTGAATACAGCCATGGCGCTGCCCAGGGAAAACGCTGTGTATTAGGCGTGTTTCCCGGAACCGGAGTGGGCGGGGGCTGTGTTTACGAAGGTCGTATTTTCCGAGGATCAACGAGTTCCTGTATGGAAGTTGGGTTCATTCAGATGGCGACGGAGGGTCCGGCGGCGGGACTCGGGCCAGTCGGGACACTGGAGGCACTGGGGAGCCGTTTGGCGATCGCAGGAGAAGCGGCGCGAGCAGCGTATCGTGGTCGAGCGCCGATGCTGGCCCAGGAAGTCGGCAGCGATCTGGCGCAGATTCGTAGTGGAACTCTTGCACGTGCCATCGAGGCGGGTGACAAAGAGGTCGAGAGAATTGTACGCCGTGCGGCTCGACAAATCGGACGTGGAATC
This sequence comes from Planctomycetaceae bacterium, assembly GCA_039831615.1. GTDB lineage: Bacteria > Planctomycetota > Planctomycetia > Planctomycetales > Planctomycetaceae > S139-18. Next base: position 15,985 of record JBDOMX010000014.1, on the reverse strand, counting down.
GGCTCGCTGGTCAACGTCCTCGCGCCGGATGTGGTCGTAATTGGTGGCGGCCTCGTGGAAGCGATGCCCGAGTTGTATCTCGAAGAGACATCGGCCGGAGCCAAACGAAATTCGCTTCCATCTTTGTGGAAATCGTTTGAAATTCGCACCGCAGAACTGGGCGATTACGCCACGGTGCTCGGTGCGGCTGCCTGGGGACGGCATTGCGCAGCGACCGCGACGTAGTGGGTCAGCAACGATCATTGTTCATTCGACGAAGGGAATGTTGACACGGTGTCGTGGGGAACTCCAACGGTTCTGTTCGCCTTGTGGCTGGTGCCCGTGACTGGAATGATGCTGTTTTATACGCATCGACGGAAACGACAGGCTGCCCTGATGTTCGTTGATCCGGGGATGGCTGAGCGGCTTGTCCCTGCCGTATCGACGGCCCGCATCGTGTTCCGGGCGACTCTGCTGATGCTTGCGGTGGGCCTGCTGATTGTGGCGGCCGCCCGCCCTCAATTTGGAGTTGTCATTGAACAGGTCTCGGCGCGAGGAGTGGACCTGTTTGTGCTGCTCGATGTTTCCCGATCGATGCTGGCCGAGGATGGTGCCCCCAATCGACTGGATCGAGCGAAGTCCGATATCCTCGATCTGCTGCCGAAACTGGAAGGGGATCGCGTTGGCTTGATCGCTTTTGCCGGGGCTCCCGTGGAGTTGGTGCCGCTGACGACCGACCAGGGGTTCTTCCGGATGGCGCTGGATGATGCGGATCCCGATTCCGCGCCGCGCGGTGGAAGTCTGATTGGTGACGCGATTCGTCGAGCCATCGAGGCGCTGGAAGAACGCCGCGATCGCGATCAGGTGATCGTCCTGATTACTGATGGAGAAGATCACGATTCGTTTCCAATGGAAGCTGCCCGTCAGGCAAGCGAACGAGGCATTCGTATCATCACAATCGGTCTGGGAGATATTGACGAAGGAGCCCGTGTTCCACGACGCAATGCTGATGGCACACTCGCGTACGCACAGCATGGCGACGGTCAGGAACACTGGTCGAAAATGGATGAATCGCTGCTGGAAAAGATCGCTGTCGAAACGTCCGGAGCATGGATTCCGGCTCGGACACGGGCATACGATCTGGGCCGAATTTACGAAGACCATCTGGCGGGATTGACTCGAGGCGAATTTCGAAGTGATCACCGCCGCAGATTCAGGGAGCAGTTTCAGATTTTCGCGGTTGTGGGGCTGCTGTTGTTGGTCGTGGAGCAGTCTGTTCCGAGAAACACGGGTTCGAAATCATGAAGTTCGCACATTCCGAGGTTGCAGGTCACTGCATCCACCGTATCGCCAAAATCAGGTCCGGAGACGCCCGTGCTCCCGATCTCGATCCGGAACTGGCAAAATCGTGATCGAAATCGATTTCTACGCCGGACGCTGCTCCGCCCGGCAACTTCCTCGTCGCCATTCGGGACAGGAACGCCCATTGGTTCTTCTGCCGGGACCGGACATGATCCGCTTCAGGCACCGCTCGGGTGTGAGCCCGACGTCTGATGATGTCCGACCTTCAGACCAGGGAATCGATCGCCGTCCAATGAAGCTGATCCGGTCATTGCTGATCTGTCTGCTCATCGGCAGCAGCCTCGGTGCCGTCTGGGATTCCGTCGCCGTGAAAAAAGTGCGTGAAGGAATTCAATCGTTTGCGGCCGGTGAATATGAGGCGGCACGTGCAGCATTTGATGCCGCCCGATCCGCAGAACCTGACAACGAGACGATTACTTTTGATCAGGCCTGTACGTTGACCGCCCAGGGTGAACTCGATCAGGCGAAGGACCTTTTTCAGCAGGCAGCACTCGCACCAGACAGACAGCTGTCGTCAGACGCCCACTACAACGTGGGAAATCTGGCCGCGGTCAACGCCAAGGAGACGTTGGGTTCTGATCCGGTGAATGTGGACCCTGACAAACGACAGGAAGTCATCTCCGGACTGCTCTCAGCGGTCGGCCACTATCGAGACTGTCTCCGCATTGAGGAAACTCACCCTGAGGCGCGACATAATCTCGAATTGATTCGGCTGTTCATCAAACACATCCAGGCGGAATGGGAGCAGCGCGATCGAGAGCAGGCCCGTGAAGAGCTTGGGCTGCTGGAGTTTCTGGCGATGATCGAGCAGCGGCAGCAGGGCTTGCGGTCCGTTCCGGCATTGCTCGCCAGAGAAAAAAATTCGCCCCATCTCCGGCAGGCACTGCGCGAGACGGTCGATGCTCAGCGGCAGCTGCAGGAGGAAATCGAACCGCTCAAGCAGAAGTTGACCGCCGAGTTGCAACCAGCCGCGGCCGGGCAGTTGCCCCCGTCCGCGCAACCTCCCCCGCAGGCGACCGACGAGCAGTTCCATCAAATCCAGGCGCTGCTCGATCAGATGGCTGATGATGCCGGAGAGCTGATGCTGGAGGCTGCGGATCAGGTCCACGCCGGCGAATTGGAAGCGGCGCACCAGACACAACGAGAGACGCTGGATCAGCTCAATGAGATCTATATGGTCGTTGCGCCATTTGCCAAAGTGCTTGAACGAGCTATCCCGGTGCAGGAAGGTCTGGCACAGAAATCCGAAAGCATGGACGAGTCTTCCGGGCCGCCATCGGATGCCGGACCTGATCCAGATTCCAGCGTTGATTCAGGAAAACCGCCACACGCGGGTCAGAACGGATCAGCAGGTGTGGAGCCCGACGAAGCCGCCGAGTTTTCGTGGCAGCAGTCGCACATCACAGATTGGGGCCGGTTACTCAGTCTCAAGGCAGAAGTGGAATTGCCGCAAGCGGAGGCTCAGGTTGAAGAGATGGCGACTCAGGCAGCACAGACACCGGCCGCGTCATCGGACGATGATTCTGCAGGATCGGAGCAATCAGCTGCGGATGCGGACGATCGTTCCTCAGAATCGTCCGCTACGCATGATCCTGCAGCTCAGCTGCAGGCGTTGGTGGAGTCACTCAGGAAGGCGATTGAACTGGCGCCTCAGGTTGAAGAACACTCCGCATCGGCGGAACAACATTTGGCGTCTTCAACCTTCGATCAGGCACTTTCGGATCAGCAGGAGGCGCTGCGTCTGCTAAAGGAGATTGCCGAACCGCTGTCCGAGCAAAACGAGCAAAACGAGCAGGACAAGCAAAACCAGCAGGATCAGGATGAAAACGGCCAGCAGGACCAGCAGCAGGATGCTCAGGACCAGAATGAAACGCAACAGGATCCGCAAAATGAACCCTCTGACAGCGACCAGCAGGAGCAGCAGGAACAACAACAGAAATCATCGCAGGAGCGAGCCGAGTCAGTACTGCGTCGTGCCAGAGAACGAGAGCGGGAACATCGTGACCTTGAAAAAGAGCTCAGAAAAATCCTTGGCGGCATCAGCCCGGTCGACAAAGACTGGTAGCGAAGCCCGGAATTGGCGAACGCCCGGCACTTTGCAGGCGGCCGGAATCGTCGCATCGATCCGCCGGCGACTGACTGGTCCGGCGTGAATGTTGTTCGGTGTGATTGGGGTTTTCGCATAGCATCCCGGCTGTTCATGATTCTGCACCTCTCAACCGCCTGTTGATTCCCGTGCTGACGCCACTCCGCAATTCGATCCTTCTGCCGATGATGTTCCTCGTGACTGCTGAGAACGCTGTTGCGCAGTCGTCGGAATTGATCGTGGAGATCGACCGGCAACAGATTTACGAAGGCGAGTCGTTCGTTTACCAAATCACGTTGAACCACGTGGAGAATCCGTCCCCGCCTGTGCTGGCGGGATTCGATGAATTCGAAATCACGTCGCTCGGCGAACGCTCGTTGAACTCCAGTCAGATCACGATCATCAATGGGCGTCGCAGCGAGATCATTCGTCGCGGTCGGCAGTACAACTACCGACTCACGCCGAAGACCAGCGGGACCCTGACGATTCCTTCACCCTCGGCCAGTGTCGATGGAGAAACACTGACAGGGCGTGAAATTGTCGTCCGCGTCATGCCGCCGGAAAACCAGAATACAGTCCTTCTCGACTATGGCGTCGATCGTGCAACGGTGTATCCCACACAGCCATTTACGGTCAAATTAGTCATTGCCGTGAAGGAACTTCCCGATCCGGAAAGTACTCGCGATCCACTGACGGTTCAGTCTTCAGCTCCTGCTCTGAGTATCTCGTGGCTGGACGACAATCAGCTGCCGGAAGACCTGCAGCCGCAGCGTGGCTGGAAAGAGATCCTCGAGCCGATCATGAGTCGTCGTGGTCACGGATTCAAGATCAACAGCATCGGGTCGTCGTCAGCGTTTTCGTTTTTTGAGAACCGAGCGGCAGGATTTCATCCGTCTCCGAGGAAGGCAGTCCGCAAGGACAGCGAAGGCAACGACATCAGTTACCGGGAATACGAGTTGCGACGAACCTTCATTCCGCAGCGTTCCGGTACCTTCAACATGGGGCCCGTCAGTGTGAAAGGGACCTTTGCCAACTCGATTGAAAACGGACGTTTGATCGGCGCTGACCTGTACGCTGTTGCGAAGAATGTTGCCGTGACGGTGAAGGATGTTCCAACTGCCGGACGACCGAAATCGTGGGTTGGCGCCGTGGGGGTGCTGACGGTGGATGCTGAACTTGTGCCTTTGACGGTTCGAGTCGGCGACCCCATGACGCTGACGATCACGCTGTCCGGTCAGGGCAACCTTGAGGACACTCGGCCTCCGCAGATCGCCGAAATCCCGAACGTTGCGGAGAGATTTCGCACGTATGACGCAACGGAAGAGACGTTCGGGCAGACTCGAAAGTTTGTGTACAGTCTCAGGCCATTGACCACTGACGTGACCGAGTTTCCTGCGCTGCCGATTTCGTACTTCAACGTGGAGACTGAGCAATACGTGACCGTGAAAACGGACCCTGTTGCGATCACGGTGAACGAAGCTGAAAGACTGTCCGCTGCGGAGATTGTCGCCTCAGAAGGGTCCCCTGATTCTTCTTCGAACGGTCCGCAAACGAGTGCGGGCGGAGTTTTCGCCAATGTGTCAGGACTGCATGAACTGCGTAACGAACGTATCCGTCCTCCGCGATGGTTTGCTGGCTGGGGGATCACGCTGGGCGGGTGTTTCGGGCTGTCAATTGGCATTCGACGGGTTCGCCAGCGGCGGAGTGATCCGGCTCTGAAGCGGCAACGTGGAGCCCCGGCACTGGCTGAAGCCAGACTCAACGAAGCGGAATCTCAATTGCAATCCGGCGATTCTGGCGCCGGCTGCGACTGCATTCATCGAGCTATTGCCGGTGTCACAGCGGCATGGGCTGGCATTCCCGACGGTGGACTGACGGCCCGCGACGTGGCACAGCAGCTGCATCGACTGGGTGTCGATTCAGCTCTTGCCCGAAATGCGGAAGAGCTGCTGGAAGCCTGCGACGCTGCGCGGTACGGAGCAGCGGGGAAAGATAATTTGCGATTGCTCGATGAGGCCCGGCAACTCGTGGGGAAGATCATCGGAGCGCTCCGTCGTCAGGGGAGTCGTCAGTCGTGAGCAAATCGTTGGTACGGTCCCGGTGCAGGTTGTTATTTCTGTTGGTGACGTTGAGTGCCATCGGGTGCGGCAGTCACATCGACCTCGAGACAGCACAGAAGTTTCAGGACGCGGAAACTGCATTTTCGAAGGCGCAGTCTGAAGTTGAATTTGCACGAGTGGCTGGCCAGTACCAGCAGCTGCTGGCCGACGATTTTGTTTCCGGAGTTGTCTTATACAACCAGGGGAATGCCTGGATGCGCGCGGGCGAGACGGGTCGGGCCATAGCCGCCTGGCGTCAGTCACAACGATATCGGCCACGTGATCCCTATCTGCAGGCAAATCTGCAGAGTGCACTGACTGCCTGCAGGAGTCAGGCTTCGGTCAGTCCTGAGGTGGGTGTTGCCGGCTACGTGTTCTTTTGGCAGAACTGGTTGAGTTATCCCGAAAAATTCGTGCTGACAACGGTGTTGCTGATTGCTGTCTGTGCGGCGGGAGTCCTGGGGCCGTTGGTGGTGGAACGCCGTTCTGCTCGCACGTTGACACTGCTGATCGGGGCCATGTTTGTCGTGGCAGCTGTTTCGGCCGTGTGGGACTGGCAACGGTACGATCAGACACTCCGGGGCGTTGTCGTCGAGGATCAGATCGAAGCCCGCAAAGGAAACTCAGAGTCGTATGCAGCGGCGTTCACTGAACCGCTGCGCGAGGGGTCCGAGTTCGTCGTGCTGGAGGATCGAGCGAATTGGCTGAACATCCGGATCAGCGGGCTGGGCACTGCCTGGATCCCATCACGTGCCGCGGTGATTTATTGACTCGGGTTCGGCAGGTTCCGGACGGGTCGTTGCGAGGTCCTGAGACCGGCGTATTACGAAAGTTTCCGCAATCCGTGAGACAAAACACTGTCCGTGGTGTCATCAGTGTAGAGGACTGATCGATGATCGAAGGCGAGACCACGAGTGCTGTCTTCGCAACAACTGGCCGAACTCTGGCGTCAGCATTCTGCCGCATTACTGTTGATGGCACGTCCGTACAGTGATTTTGCAGAAGATTGTGTGCAGGAGGCATTCATTCGCCTGGCGACTCAGGAGCCCGTTCCCGACAGCCCACTGGCCTGGCTGGTCCAGGTTGTTCGCAATGAATCGATCAACCAGCTGAAGTCTCGACACCGACGTCATGATCGTGAAGCCGTGGCGGCGTCGCGACAGCCTCGTTGGTTTGAGTCAACCAAGGGCTGATCGAACGGATGCCGCGCATGTTCGCCGCTGCCGACGAAACCAAGGAGGCCATTGCCGCGGGCCGGACACGAATTGTGGCTCCGCTGACCAAGAACAGTGTGTTTGGTCGTTCCGGCGAAGGCGTCCGAATACAGGAGATAACGGACGGCACCAGCAACACGATCATGGTGCTGCAAACGTCGCCGGAAAATGCGGTAGTCTGGACCAGGCCGGCAGATCTCACGCTGCATGAGGACAGTCCGGCTTTTCAGCAGCTGGCGGGTGACGCTGACAGATTTCTCGCATGCTGGTGTGACGGGTCAGCGCGCTCCCTGAGCGAAGACGTGTCTGAACAGACGATTCGTGCCATCCTGTCGATGGATGGCGGCGAAGTTTTTGAGCTCCCTTGAGGCGTGACGGTTTCAGTTGACGCTGTCACGGCAGGAAAATGTCCAGCACGGTTGCCGGTTCATCCGATTTCAGTGTGACACTTTGAACGGATGCAGGAACCAACATGGTGGATCCGCCCGCCAGCGAATAGGTCCCTTCGTCCGTATCCACGCTGATCGTTCCGTCCAGCGCCATGAGAATGTGAAACTGGTCCTCGATGGGGATGCGGACCGGTCCGATCGTTCGATAGCGATGAATCACGAAGAACTGATCCCTGACCAGTTCTTCGTGAGGATTGTCCGGATGCGAGACAATCGAGGGAGTCACTGGTAAGACCGGGCCGCGACAAAAATCAGTGCAGGCGAGCGAGTCATCAACATGGATTTCTCGCGGCTGGCCGTCGCTTCCCAGACGGCCCCAGTCGTGCAGGCGAAACGTGAGATCACTTTGTTGCTGGATCTCGGCCAGCACGATGCCAGGTCCGATGGCGTGCACCGTTCCAGCCGGTACAAAGATGCAGTCACCAGCTTTGACGGCAACCATGTTGAGGCACTCTTCAATCGTCCCCTTCTGCAGGTGAGCGGCGAGTTGCTGTCGGTCGACGCCCGACTTGAGACCGGCACAGATCTGACTGCCCGGCCGAGCCTCAATGATGACCCATGCTTCAGTTTTGCCCTTCTCCGCCGCATCGTAGCGCTTCGCCTGTTCATCATTCGGGTGGACCTGCAGCGACAGCCAGTCGTTCGCGTCGAGAAACTTGATCAACAATGGAAACTGATCGAGCCCCGCATGCCGACCGAGCAGTGCGTTTCCGGATTGCTGCATGAGTTGCCGCAGTGTGCGGCCTGCATGTGTCCCGTGAGTGACAATACTTTGATCGTCCCCGTGATCAGCCAGTTCCCAGCTCTCTGCGTAGTCCGATTCAGGACCGATTTTTTTGTTCAGCAGCTCTCCGAGTCGTCGCCCACCCCAGCGGATGCGTTTAAGAATTGGCTCAAATGTTAAAGGTGTCATTCGGTCTCCGTCCCCACATTGCGGGTGCTCGCCGGTCAATGATGTGTATTCGTGACGGAACAGGCCGACCACTGCCGCTGCCCCGGCGGTTGTTCTTCATCGATGCAGAATACAGAAATTCAGTCGTCAGTTCACTGTCAGGGTTTTGGCGGAACCGGGTCCGGGATCTGGATGAGACCCGCCGGGGCGCGACGGGATTCCATGATGCGGGACCGATTGAGTCGGACAGCTGATTCTATTTGGACGATGCCAGGTCCCACAGTCGCACCCACACGATGGCGGCAGCACAGACCACCATCATGCCAAATCCGAGTCGCAGCCGTCGACCTGGAAGACGCATGCCAAATTCTGCACCCAGTCGTGCGCCAACGGGACCGGTGACCAGTAAGGCAGCTGTCAGCAAAAGATTGACTCGACCATGAAGTGCGTGCAGCACGCAGGCCTGACAGGACGCGATCCAGACAATGACGACCGTGACCGTCGTTGCATCACGGACTTTCAAACCAAGCAGGTACACGGTGGCCGGAATCAATACGAGGCCACCACTCATCCCCAGGAATCCGGACAGACAGCCGACCCCGAATCCCAGCAGTGCCAGCAGTGGGATGGAATACTCCGAGGGCGTCAAATCGGGGATGACGGCCGTTGGTCGAAGATGCCAGCGGTTCACCAGCCCCTGCTGAGATGCAGCTGACCGTGGACGTGGCCACACGGCACTGTAGATGGATACCACCGCGATTCCCGACATCAGCAGCGAATAACAGCTCAGCACGACCAGATCGACCGCGGGAATGCTACGGCCAGACAGGATCAGGTCTCCGGTCGATTCCAGTTCCGACAACGCCGTGGTTCCGGCAATGACACCCACGAACAAGCCGCCGGCCAGGATCAGTGGTAGTTCTGCAAATCCCGGCGTCGGACGTCGGGTCAGCATTGCCGTGGTGGCCGGACCCAACGTGTAGCAGGTTGCGGATCCGACCGCGATTGGCAGCGGTATTCCCAGAACCGTGTTCAGAAGTGGGACGAGCAGGAATCCTCCTCCGACCCCAAACAGTCCTGACAGGACACCAACGAGCCCGCCGGCAATCGAGGTCAGAATCAACGTTGAAGTGTGAAGTTCATCCATCAGAGACTTCGTTGCTGGTGCGACTGGGAGGGTCAGGTCTCGCCCACGCAACCTTCGTCCTCAGGCCACTGCAAGACAGGACTTCAGGAAGTTACGTCAGAGCGTTTATGAAACGGGCAACCAGTCCGACACGTGAAAGAAAAACGACGTCGTTCCGCAGCGTATAACGCTGACTCGTGGCCGCGGCGGCAGTGCCAGAGCCCATGATCCATGGCCCCCACGAGCCAGAACCCGCCACGACTTTCCGAAAACTGCGCTAATCATTGACAGGAGTGTGGGCGGCGTGTGCCAGTCTGCCAACACGTGTTTTGAGTTGATCATCGGTGAGTTCAATGACGCGATAACCAGGTGCGTCATTTGCGAACAGAGGTTTGGTTCCACGTGGATCAAACTGGAGTCCGGTTGAGGGCGTTGTGACAACTCGAGTCGGGCCAGCCGCCCCTTCGAATTCGTGGTGCACATGGCCGCAGCAGATCAGACGGACGGACGGATGATCCTGCACGACGTTCAGCAACAGCGAGCGATCCTCGAGGCCGATTGCATCCATCCACTCGCTGCCCACATCAATAGGCGGATGATGACAAAACAAGAGGGTCGGATTATTGCCATGTTCTGTGAGCCGGTGCCGGAGCCACTCCGCCTGAGCTGTACCAAACTGTCCCGACACTTTGCCCGGTGCATGAGTGTCGAGGCCAACGCAGAGCCACGACCCGCATTGTATTGAAAACGTGATCCGATCGTCGTCCGCCATGGTGTCCGTTGCCTGTTTTTCGACGACGTCGCCCAGGATGGACCTCATCACTTTGCGGTCGTCGTGGTTTCCGGGGACGATGGTCAGCCGATCGATCCATGGTTCCAAAATACTTCGAACAGCGGCATAGCTTTGGGGATCTTCGTCGTGAGTATGGTCACCCGTGACCACAACCCGATCGAATTCAGATTCGTTGTGCACAATTGAGTCGACGACATCCTGCAGCGTGTGTCGCGTGGGAATGCCCTTTAATGTCGATTCCGAGTCGCAAAACAGGTGCAGATCCGTGAGCTGCAGGATTCGTGTAGCAGCCATGATTTCTCAGTACAAAACTGGATAGAGAACCGCCAGACTCAGGCCCTGTTATTTATCGAATGAATAGTTTGACCAATATCTCCGTGTTGTCCGCGAATTACAGAAAATTGGGAACTCTCACGCGTGCTGACGACTCTCAGACTTCGGAACTCGTGCGCCCGCGTTGTGCGCGTCAATATACGCAGAATTACTGAACAAACATGCAATTACACGGTCAGGATAATCCCGACGAGCTGTTGTCGGCCGCATTTGACGGTGAGTTTGACGGTGTGTTGAACGTTTCGACTGATCGCAGATCGAAGCTTGACAGTGAGTGGGCTGCGGTCAGAGCAGAGATTCAATCGATTCCCGTGGATGACGTCGATCTCGTGAAGGCGGTTCGTGCCGAGTGTTTGCGGGCACCACGCACAGCACCTGCCAGGCGACGACCGTTCTGCTCCAGGCGGAATGCCTGGCTGACCGCGATTCCGGGCCTGACGACAGTTGCGATCGTTCTGATTTTCGCGGTCCTGCAAATGCTGAGAGAAGGAGGCCTGGAGAATGGGCCCTCCAACAGCCAACTGCTGGCGGAAGCTCTCGTTTGGCTCAATGACCATCCGGATCCGAAAAATTACCAGTTTGTCGTTGTGGATATCGCTGAAAACGCCAGCGTCGAGGAGGCAGTTCGCGAGGTGTTGGGGGCAGCTGAAGAACGAGGTGCGGAGTTCACGGCGCCGCGTTCCACTGCCGATCAGGGTGCTGTGTATCTGGCAGGTTTCCTGCTCACTGCCGGTCGGGAAACCCAGGTGGTAATGGATTCGCTGGCCGACAGGCAGGAAAACCTGGAGTGGAATCCTGTCGACATCGATGGTCGGAGCCATGATGAAATCAAGAAGATGTTCCTGGCATCGATGAAGATGCCAACGAAATCCGACAGGCTGTTTGGGGCCATGTATGTTGTCGACGAAGTGAGCAGGGAACTTCTCCAGAAGGAATTGCCAGCACAAGCACCTGACGCCACCAGGTCCATCGCTCACGTGGATTCGGAGGACGCAACGTCTCCCCGGGCTGAGCGGGAGCTCGACTTGAAGAGGGTCACGCCAACTCCGGACGTACCAGGTGCCGAGCCTCTGATTGTGATCTTCCGAAAGCGGCATGCGATTCCGGCCGCACCACCAGCTGCCGAACAGGGAATGTTGCCTCGGCCAGCCCTGTCACAGTCTGCCGTTTGACGGGTGGAGAATGACTCGGGTGTCCGTAGTTTTATTGAGCCGCCATCTACTGTGCCCCAAAGCTGCGACGGATCTGCCGCTGGCACATACGCTGTGTTGACAGGACTGTCGTTGGATCCCGCTCGACCGGACCTGGGCGCCATCGGAGCTGCTTTGACCAAAGGATTGGCTGGAATACAGGCTTTACCTGTCTTGTGACGGTGACGTAGAATTTGCTCCACGCCTGTTTGACAAATGGCGCAATCTGCGAAGAGCCGGTCAAACTTGTCTCTTGGGAATACGTTATACGCCATGCACAGAATACGCTTCATACCGTCGTTGATCCTGATTGCAGTCCTGCCATGCGGTGCCGTTTTTGGTCAGGATCAGGAACAACCACAAATCACAGTGGTCCATCCTGGCGTCGAGGCGCTCAGGGCGGATTTGTTGTTTCTGATTGGTCTGACGAATAAGAAAGAACAGGAAACCGGAGCCGATGTGGATGGTGCTCTGGAGGACTTTTCAACCGGCGTCGACACTGGCAAGCCAATCCGTATTGATATGCGGAGTGACAACCAGCCGGTGAATTATTTGGCTTGGATTCCTTATGCGGACCAGAATGACTTCCTTTTCAACCTTGAATCCCTTGGCTGGCCGCCATTTGAGGTTCAGGGCGAGTCGAATTTCTATCTGATTGACGACCCATACGAGCGGGGTTGGCTTAGAGTTTTGCCCGACCAGAAGTATGCAATTCTCGCATTAACCACGCCAGATGATGATGACGAAACCACGCCAGATAATCATGAAGAGACAAGGCAGGATGTATTAGATGCTGGTGCCCCCGGCCCCGAAGTTCTGCGTCTGCAGGCTTTGTGTGCGTCGATCCTGGCAAGTCTGCGCAACAGTCAGGCAGGTGACCAAAGTCAAGTCAGTCGGCGTGAAACCTTTTCTCGGATCCGGGATGACGCTCTTGGGTCCGTCAAGCAGAGGCCGGACGAGTCGAAAAGTGAGTTCAATCTGCGAAAGGGGACATGGTCAATTTTTTACGACGAGCTGGAGCGTGCCTATATTGAAGCATCGGCGGTCGAACTTTGGAGCAACCTCGATCAGGAGAAGACGACTTTATCCGTATCATTCGGTGCCACCGCGCTCGCGAAGACTTCTCTCGAGGAATCGATCGCTGAATTTGGACAGGTTCCGGACGGGTTCGCGGCCATCCAGCCGCTGGATGACACGGTCCTGTCCGGCCGGCTGAATGTTTCGGTCGACAATCTTCGGAAACAAAATGCGACCGAGTTTCTTGATCTGCTGGTGGTTGATGTGAACAGTCGAATCGATGGATCGACGACCCTGCAGGACAAAGAGAAACAGGCAACACGCACGATTTTCGATGACGTCGTTACCCTGTTCCGCGATGGCTTTGCCAGTGGGAACGTGAACGGATTCGTGGAGGCCAGCCATGACGGGAAAGAGTTTACGATGGTCGGGGCGGTTTCGGCACCAGGTTCCGCCCGACTGACAGAGACCTTGAAACAACTGCTCCTGGCTCGTTCGGGCAACAAATTCGAACTGAATATTGCGACCGCCGACGATATTGCGATTCACAAGATCAGTCTGGCTGAGGGCTTCGTGGCACTCGCCGATCAACTGTTTGGTATTGGTCGCGAGTTCTTCATTGGAATTGGCAGGGAACAGGTGTGGCTGGCAACGGGTCCTGGAGCTGAAGAGTTGATGCAGAGCAAGATTGCAGAAATGCAGGAAGCCAAAAAATCTGAGATGTTGTTGAGTGTCGACGTCAAACTGGCTCCCTGGGTCAACCGGTTGCACGAACTGGCCGATGAGAGTGAGCTTCCACAAGCGGTTGAAGAGCGAGCCGCGTGGCGTGAAAATCGCGTGCGACTGAAGCAGCTGGCCGAGTCGCTGGGTGGCAGTGATCAGTTGACGATCAACATCAACAGCGCAGAGGGTAAGGTGTCAGGCATGGCTCAGGTCACTCAGGGCCTGTTGACATTCGTGGGCCGCCAGCTTGCCAAAATTGCAAAAGAGAATCTGGAAATCTGACCGGCTGCGGGTCTGCATTCGCGATATTGTTGAGAAGTCCTGTGGAGGGCAAGGATGTCCGAACCTTCTGAACCGCAAGATTCGTCACTCGCTGATTCCCGTCTCCCCGTGGATGACATCGAACTGGCGTACCGCGAAGCTCTGGCCGCGCTTGATGAAGCCGAAGTTCAGGTGGGCAATGCGCTCACCGATCTCGCTGACGATGACGAAGTGCCGCAGGAACAGTCGGAACAGGCGTTTGTTTCCATCGGTGAAGACCTCGCCCGCGATCTGCAGGCGGACGGTGATGTCTCCGTCGAGAGTATTCCGGAAGGACGAATTTCCCCGCGCGAAGTCATCGAAGCGGCACTCTTCGTAGGTGGTGACGTGTCACTGACAGCCCGTCGGCTGGCTGGCCTGATTGGCAGTGATGTGGAATCTCGCATCGCCGTCAAAATCATCGATCAGCTCAACCAGGATTACTCTCGAGACAACCGGCCCTACGAAATTCAACTCCATGAAGGCGGATTTCGAATGCAGTTGCGGGAAGACTTCGCGCGCCTTCAGAGCCAGGTGTACGGGACGGGGCCGAAGCAAATTCGACTTGCGCCGGACGTTCTCGAGATGTTGGCGTTTGTTGCGTGGAATCAGCCTGTCGACGGCTCGGATCTGACGCAAACCGGTCATGACAAACCGATGACGCCCATTCGTCAGTTGATCCGACTTCAACTGCTCGAAGTGGAACGCACAGGCAATCAGAGAACCGATGTCGTCTATCGCACGAGCCAACGATTTCTGGAACTCTTTGATTTGAAGAGTCTGGATGACCTGCCCCAGGCAGACATCTTCGCGTTTAAATAGACGCTCAACACTCCTGCCCATCTGCCAGTCAGGACGCACACATCCTCTTCCCACCACCCGCGATGCGACGCGCACGACCGTGCTGCTGGTCATCGGGCCAGGACGTTATTCCACCGCCGCGCCCGATTTTTCGGTTCGGCGCTGCTCCGCGGCTGCTTCGCGTTCTTCAATCGCGCCAACCGCCAGCAGGCGTCGCTTCAGAGTGCGAACGTCAGCGTCTAATGACCGCCATTTCGCATTCTTTCTTCGCAGCTTTTCTTCCACTTTGTCAGCATCCAGCTGTTTCACCCATTGGGATAGATTCTCCTGGGCAAGTTTGAGCTGTCGCTCGATACGTTGGCGGTCCATGAGACAATTCGGTCGGTGAGGGAATGGACGATTCGGCAGAACCGGGAAATTCAAGCGGGGCATTGTGACATGCGATCAACGATTCTTCAACGCGAAACTCAAGGGTTCCCCGAGGGATCGAGTATCGATTTTGCAAAACGGCGTCGAAGTCACTACCGTCGCCGTGGTTTCCTGTCTTTCGCGTTTGTGGCCGTAGCAGCGCCTGACAGGATATGATGGTCCCCTGCGGCAAAATTGGGTTCCCGGTCCTGCCCGGATCTCAACCGTTTCCCCTCGTTTAGCGGCACAATTTATGTCTCAGCATTCTTCTCGTCTTGAATTCGCCCTTACGTCAAGTGCCGACGCCGGCCAACTGATCATGCAGCACTACCAGTCGCAGGAATTGGGCGTCGAGTCGAAGTCGGATGATTCTCCGGTCACCGTGGCGGATCGGGGAGCGGAACAGCTGATTCGAGAGCAATTGGCGGCCCAATTCCCGGAAGACGGAATTCTTGGGGAAGAATTCGACGCCGTTGCCTCTACCTCCGGCTATCGCTGGGTGCTGGATCCAATCGACGGGACCAAGCCGTTTATTCATGGTGTTCCCTTGTTCGGGACTCTCATCGGCGTTGAATTTGATGGTCGGATGGTGGCAGGCGTGTGTCGCCTTCCGGCTTTGAATGAGGTGATGTATGCGGAAAACGGTGCCGGCGCCTGGTGGCAAATTGGCAACCAGTCACCTCGGAGAGCCAGGGTGTCAGACGTCTCGACGCTGCATGAATCCCGTCTGATGGTCACCGAACCGACGCATACGGTTCAGTGCGGGCGGCAGCAGATTTTCGACGATTTGATGAAGACAGTTCGCCTGGCGCGAGGCTGGGGAGACTGCTACGGCCACATGTTGGTGGCAACTGGTCGGGCCGAAATTGCCCTGGATCCGGTCATGTCTGCCTGGGACATTGCCGCCTTGATTCCGATTGTTCGAGAAGCCGGCGGCAGCTGCACTGACTGGAAATTCGAGGAAAATATCTTCGGAGGTGACGGCGTGTCGTGTGTGCCAGGTTTGGTGAATGAACTGCGTGACCTGCTGATCCACGCACCGCCGATCACGGCAAAGACCTGAATGGACCGGTGAGCCCAGGGCAGCACAGAGTAAGCGGGCAACAGGACGGTTGTTGACCGTGGGTTTAACCTGGAGGGAATTTCGTCTCAATTCTCCAGGAGATCCCCATGAAGTCGCGTGTTTCCGATCCGGTTAAGGTTCAGCAGTGGT
>JBDOMX010000282.1:0-2063 GCA_039831615.1 Planctomycetaceae bacterium | reverse complement strand
GGCTGGTTTGGCGGCAACAGCTTCGCCGGCTTCCTGAAGTCTACGCCGATCCATGTGCAGCTTTTCGAGTTTCGCCGCCGGAGTCTCTTCGGCATCAGACTTGTCTGTTTCAACAATCTGTTCAGACGATTCGGACACGTCGATCGACTCAGAGTCACCGGCAGAAGTCTCCGTCCCGGTTTCCGAATCTGCCACGTCTGACGCGGACGGCCGTTTTACGTTGACCAACAACCTGTCGCCCAGAATTCGGGGCTGTACGGGAAATAGAGTGACTGTCTGTTTTTCGCCGTATTTAGTGTCAACCCAGGCCGCAACTTCACTCTTAAGATATTTACTGAACACATCAACATCGCTCGTGTGTCCATGGATGAATGCCTGCCGAACAAAATGACCAAAAACGGTACCGGAAAAGATCTCCGATCCCTGATCGTGGCCCACAGCCCGAGCGGCATCGTCTGGCGGCGTATCGTTCGCGACATCCTCTGCGTCCAATGACTCGAAGTATTCCCAACTGCGTTCACCGGAATCGGACGAACAAATAACTACAAGTTGATCGTTTGCCTCTTCGCTGACTGCCGCTTCAATCAGATGAAGCACATCGTCGCCCAACCGACCATTGGCCAGGCCCGATTCGCGTCTGACTAAGTCCATCAAAAGAAGGACCTGCCTGGCACCGACTTCTTCTTTCAGTGTCCTGAGCAGCGCCGAAAACGCGATTTCTGGCTGGCCGCCTTCCGCCAACAGTTTAACGACCGCGACCTCATTCTCGCTGTCATAGCGGACGGCTGTTTCCAGACCGCAGTAAAGGACCAGTTTTTCACCTGACTTCACCGCGTCCTCTAGATTCTTCAGGCCCTCCAGGTCCTGCAGCGACGACGCCGTCTGTGGCACCAATACGAGGTGTTCGTTCAGTTCATGCAGTTTTTTGAAGGCGTGATCCAGCGTATCGCCTGTGCGGACACTGGCCGAACTCGGCAGAACGGGCAGCCCGGACGGATCGAGCGCGTGACTTCCAGGCACCATGCTGACGAATCGAAGCGGTGGCTCTTTCGGCCCAAAAAATGCAACCAACAGCGCGACGATCAGCGAGACCAAAACGACCGTCAGAAAAGCAACCGTTCGCTGCCGTGAAGCACGCCCACCTCGCGTTTTCTCGGGACGCCAGGAACGCCCCCGAACTGTCGACATCGTGATTCCTTCGCATGAAGAGCACATCGGCGCACCACACCAATGCACGTAACACCGTGCAGGGTCAAGTATAACTCAGCACCTACGCCCTGTCGAACACGGAGCGGGATTAGAGAGCACGCAGAGTTGCAGTTGATGCCTGCCGTGCTCCCAAAAAACTCGGCGACTGGCTTCGACTCGCGTGACGACTGACTTCGGTTTAGTGTGTGCGGCGATGAGAAACAGGGTGGTTTCCGCCTGGCGATTCACGACCAAGTGGCCGTGATTGCCAGTGCGCTGGCGTTGAAGTCGTCCTCTTGTCGGCGGACAGGCATGACCTGAATCCGATCGCGTTGTTCAATTCAGAACTCAAACAACTCATTCGACCCCCAAAGCACAGAACATTCCCTGGAATCGTAGTGGCCACGCGCAATGCTTTCGAATTTCCTCAGTCACACGATATTCAATCCTGCTACGAACCCAGCGGATCTCTTACCGCGTGTTTCAATAAACTGTTTCAGGTCTGGAGGAAGGCGGGTTGATAGAACGGCAGGATCTGAGTCTGCCACGGCATTTCAGCACGCACTTCGGAAGGAATTCTTGACGGCACAGAAAGCTTCTAGCGAGAAACCCGGCGGTAACTGGGCTTGGACAATGTCAATGTCCAGAACGCAAGCGTCGAGCCAGTGGAAGAATAGCCTGGTTGAAGCTGCCGCCAGGCGTGCCGTATCAAGCCGCAACCCAGCCGGCTGAGTCGTTGCGGGTCCTTCCCTTACAGAATGCGATGGTCAGTGACGCCAGGGACCAACATTTCTGTCGCTGAAGGACAAACGTCGGTGGAAGGAGACTTCAACGTCTATCAACCGTGTGAGGTCGCCGGATGGTTAAGCCTTAGG
>JBDOMX010000542.1:0-8788 GCA_039831615.1 Planctomycetaceae bacterium | reverse complement strand
CAGCGAGAATGCTTCTACACCGAACGCATTAACCGGGAACAGACGCAGCTTCATCCGCACAGGCAACTTCTCTCAAATCACGTAACCTGCATCGCTTAGACCGGCGGCATGCCGGTCACACCCCGCGGGATAGCAGGTTTCGATCAACGATGTCGATCTTCAACAGTCATCATGGGCTCTCATGAATCTGCAGGACGGCCGACTGGACAGTCACACCGCTCGTTTCGGTATTGCGAATGCTGAGCGAATTGAACGACTCCAGCTGTGGTGTGACGTTGAAGCTCACTTCAATCCCCGAAGCAGAGTGGCGGCTGTCCAAAACAGAGACCAGCTGATTGTTGAGCCTGACATCCAGCGACGTTGTGTCGACCGTGAGAATGATGAGGACTTCACAGGTTTCCGTCAGACCAGTCGGCCGATGAAATCTCCGAATCAGGTCACAGGAAGACCCAACCCCCGGAATCTGAAACGGCAGTGAAACTCGGACCAGTTCCGCGCCAGCCGAGTGTCGTTCCCATGGACCGGCAAGTCGTATTGTGTGTTGCGACATGACGATGATTCCTCGCAAGTCTCCGCGTCGCAGGCAGGCTGCACCAGCACGTTCGCACCTGACCGCGAGCAGGCTTCAATGGGCATTCAGGATCCGGTGAGCAAACGAGCGGCATCGAGCGCAAAATATGTCAGGATTCCATCGGCCCCGGCACGTTTGAATGCCAGGAGACTCTCAAGCATCACGGCATCGCGTTCGAGCCAGCCACGTTCGGCCGCGGCATTCAACATGGAGTATTCGCCGCTCACCTGATACGCAAAGGTGGGCACTTTGAATGTTGCACGAACACGCTGCACGATGTCCAAATATGGCATGCCGGGTTTGACCATCACCATATCAGCGCCTTCTGCGATATCGAGTTCCACTTCGCGCAGCGCTTCATCGGTATTGGCAGGATCCATCTGATACGTCCGTTTGTCACCCTTCCCAAGGTTTCCGGTCGAACCAACCGCATCACGAAACGGTCCGTAGAACGCCGATGCATATTTAGCAGCGTACGACATGATGGAGACGTGGTCGTGCCCGGAAGCATCCAGCGCTGTTCGTATGACTCCGACACGACCGTCCATCATGTCGGATGGGGCAATGACATTGCTGCCGGCAGCGGCCTGGACAACGGCCTGCTGCGCCAGCACGTCCAGGGACTCATCGTTGACAACGTAGCCGTCTCGCAATACCCCATCCTGTCCGTGGCTGGTATAGGGGTCCAGTGCCACGTCGGCGATGAGGCCGATTTCGATGCCGGTATCGCGGATTGCTCGCAGACTGCGACAGATCAGGTTGTCAGGGTTGGTGGCTTCCTGGCCGTCGTCGGTTTTGCGATCTGCCGGTGTCACGGGAAAGATGGCAACCGCAGGGATGCCAATGTCATGGGCTTCACGAACCAGATCGACCAGCCGATCGATCGTCAGCCGGTTGATCCCTGGCATCGATGACACCGGCTGAACCGTGTTTTCCCCGTCGATCACAAACACAGGCAGGATGAGATCGTCCACAGTCAGCTGGCTCTCGCGCACCAACCGCCGAGACCAGTCGGTTCGACGGTTCCTGCGAAGGCGCAACTGAGGAAACCGGCCGACGAACTTCGGCACATCAGGCATGGTTGAGATTTCTGAAAAAACGACGAATAACCTGGGGGATCCGACAACCGCCAGTGGGTCCGTAGTATAGGCGATCCCCACGAAAGTTGCCCCGGCCGCCTGCCGGGCTTTCGCGCCAGCAGCCCGCTCTTCGGGGAGGCAACGACCTGGGATGGCATTGAGCCGCCGTCACGGTTGCGAAAGTCAACACGAGCAGGCTGGTGTTGGATCGAGTCTTCGACCATGGCCCGTGCTGCACCATTCACCGCAGGACACGGAGGTACTTCCCACCGGTTTCACTGGCCAGAGAGTGCAGCCAGGTGAGGCGTCGTGATTCCGGAGCACCAGGAGCGAACTCCACCACATGAACTCGAGAACCGGCTGAATTCTGCCCCAGCAAATTTCGCAGGTCTTCCCGCGTCAGACTGGCGTCCTGGCCGTCGGTCAAGAAATAAACGACGTCCGGCTTCAGTTTAAACGCCGCAAGGAGCGCCGGCAGATGCCTGGTACCGCCTCCGGAGTCCACTGTCTCGATCTCATCTTTGGCCAGAATGATGTTGGCAGCGGTTGCCCGGTACACGTCCTTCGCTCCACCTTTCAGACGCATTGGAATCGGCTCATCGCCGTAAAAAATAACCTGGAACTCCTGATGTGCCTCAAGCATCCGCAGGCTTGCCAACAGTTGAGACTGGGCCAGCTCCATGCGACCCCCGTTGTGCATGCTGCCTGATGTATCAATCAAATACACAAATCGCTTCCCGCTGTCAGCGATATCCATGAACGCTGTTGTATCGGGACCGGGTGTGTCTGAGGCGCCCGGCAATCGACCGCCCGGTGGCGGAATCAGCCGAGGAGGCAGATCCAAACCCGGCAACGGCGCACCAGGTCCGACCAACTCCGGCATGTTGATCGATGCATCGGTACTCGACGGATCAGAATGCTCCAGCAGTTCGTTGACACTCGGAACCGTCTCCGGCACGGCAACATCGACGTCCGGAACAGGTTCAATTTCGCCGTCCCGAGGCGAATCCACGGCGGCAGCAGGTGGCGATTCTGAATCTGCCTGCTCGATCGCCTCATCCGGCAGCAGGGTCAGCCCGACGGTTCGATACTCGTTGCCGCCTGCATCGACCGGAACGCCCTTCTCACAACCTCGCGCCGCAAGGAACATCGCGGCAATCAGCAGACCGTGAAATACGATGGACGCGAGGCTGCTTGGCAGCAGCGACTGCAGCAGTCGTGATTCAGAATTTCGCGTCGCTGAAATCTGAGATGGCATTGTGTTACCGGCGGGGGTGCCGAGAACGAAAGAAAACTCAATTGCCGGATTCGGACGAATCGGCATCTTCAGCCGGAACATCCGTGGAATCCTCGCCCTGGTTTAACGGAGCATCCTTCACTTCTGCATTCGGGGCTGCTGCCGCACCAGGATTCGTCGCTTTCTGGATGGCTTCGATTGTGAGTTCCGTCAAATCCAGCTCAAGCTGACCTTCGGGTGCTTCGAACTGAAACTGACTTTCGTCAATCGTGTCATTGACCGTCATGCCGCGAAAGTCCAGCGTGATCAACGGGCGGACCTGTTTCAGTTCCGGATTCGGATGCTTCTTGAGATACTGAATTCGTCGCGGAAGCATGGCTTCGGCATCCACATACACTCGGATGTATTCAGGCATCCAGCCTGGTCGAGGTGCCGCCGGATCGTTGACCTTAAAATACTGTGCCAGTGATTCTGCTGTCCATCGGCCGGTGATCACGAGAAGCCGCAGGTCTCCGATCGACTGTTCGTGAACTTTGCCAAATTCCATGCCGACCTGAAGACGGGCAATCAGTGACTGCACACCGCCCGCACCCAGATCCTCAAGCATTTGACCGGCCTCAAAGTTTTCAGCTTCAGCGGCCACCTTCAGGATTTCCTGAATATTCCGGCGAGTCAGGCGAGCGGAATCCCCATTTTTCCAATACGACCACAGCGCATTTCCATCACTGACCTGCGTCAATTCACCAGTCGGCTGCTGCTTGCCCGTGTCTTCCGGTTCGCCGTCCAGTTTCAGCGTCGCTTCGTCCGTTCGCCGAAGTCCGCGAATTGGAAAGATCTGGAATTCCAAGCGGACGCGATTCCCGCTTGCCTGGGCGTAGCGTCCCTTGGCGTAAAACCTCAAATCCGACAACTGCACCGTTTCGTAGAGGCTGCACTCCAGAAACTCCAGGGATTCCAGACGTTGCCGGACACCTTTCAGAACTTCCAATGCATCGAGTTCAGTCACGACCGGCGCCACGGCGGCGTCCGGCCGTGTTGACGGATCAGCTCCGGCATCCTGAGCCGTCAATGGAGTGGATGAACCGGCCAGCAACACCGCAACGGCAGAAAATGCCGCAGAAATGCCGGCCAAACGGAATGTCAATTTATGTGGTTTGTGCTTCATGTACGGAAAGTGCTGGTTTTGCGAAAGAATTGGGTCGTCCCAACCCGACATCTAGGAGTGACAGAGCGTTTTCTGTTTGTTGAAGCACCCCATACGTATTTTGGGGGGCATGCAGAAGACGAATTCTATCTCGGGTGATGAGTTCTGGTCGACAGCAAACTGCCAGACCACGTCCGGATCAATGAATCAAGTACTCACAGTCAAGTACGGTGGGCTGGTCGGTGAACGTTGGTGCGAACAGTCAACATCTCACGGAAGGGTTTCCAATGAGGTTTAAATTTCTAGCTTTGGGCGCCCTGACGGCTGTCTCAATGGGATGTGCGGGTCTGGATGGGGGTGGCAGCAGCGTGCTGAAGCCCGTCGATTACGTTAATCCGCCGGCGGCGATGCTTTCGCACCCCGGACCGGGCGTCGGTGGTCCAGGACCAGGAGTTCTGGGAATGACAGCCCAGTCCAGTCCTCAGGGTATGGCCTACCCTGCTTCTTTGACTCAGGTCAAATTCAGCGGGCAACCGGGCATGATCATCGGCTGGAAGGTGCCAAATGGCTGGGCTGATGACCAATTGTACTCAGGAAGCCGTTTCGACTTCCCACAACACGCTGTCTACCAGCTGAAATTCAGCGGTTTTGCTGCAGCCGGCTACGAGGAACTCCAGTTGTATCCGACCCTGGAGATTCGAGGCACTGATCCGAGAACCCGGGAATACCTCGAACACAGCGTCGTTCCAGTCGAAGTGACTGAAGAAGATTTGGAAAACGTGCTGCACAACAACATGGTGACAAAGGTCATCTATCTGCCGGATCCAGAGAATCAGTCCCGCGCCATCGCCGGCGTCGAGACATTGATCTCCACCAAGCTGGCTCCGGGAATTGATCCGGTACAGCAGGCTGAACGTATGGGCACCATTATGGTCGTTCTCCGATTCGGCAACAAGAACTTGGAAATGCCTGCGGCGAGTGTGGCCGCAAACGGAACCTTTCAGCAGGTATCCAACACCGTCTACAGTGGTCAGCAGGGCCAGTGGGTACCGCCAATGCCAATTGCAATGCTGCCGGCAGGTATCCATGGAGTGCCGGGTGCCATGATTGCAGCCGGTCGAGGAATGCCCGGACAGCCCGTCGGACCGGTCGCTGGAATGGGAATGACGCCCCCATGGGGCATGCCAAGTGTGGGCACTCCCATCGGACTGCCTGGACCACCTCACCTGCCACTTGGGGCACCAGCCGGTCTGCAGTCTCACACCATTCGCAATCGCAGCCAGCACCGGATCCCATCACCGGTCAATGATCTGTTGATCGACGTGAAACAGAACCCGGGATTCAACATTCCTGAGCCAGTGCGACATATCCAGTACGAAGAAACTCATCCGATGCACGCTCCGGGTGAGCTGGCTCATCCGGCGTCGCGGGCCGGTGTCATCGGCTATTGATCAGGTGGGCTGGTTCGTACCAGGCAACGCGGTGCCGGCCGGCCTACAGAACTGAGCAGACGCAGAGGGGCGTATCGGGGACTTCCCTGATCGCCCTTCTTCTACATCACGGAACGCAACTCATGGCTGACCGAATCGCACGTTCTCTGACGCTTGCTGTCGCAGTCGCTTTACCCGCGCTGCTGACAGCAACGGTCAGTGCTCAGAACCCGACATTTCATCAGCCGCTGAACCAGCGCACACCGCTGGGTCAGTCGGCCGCGTGGCTGTCCCATATTCGTGGTCACGAAAGCAGGTGGCTGCAGCCGGTGCAGATTTCTGTGCCTGGTGGTGGTGAGGTATCGGTTTACTCAGGGAACGCCGAGCCAGTGGCGATGACGGCATCACCCGCCATGGTCGCTGTCAACTCGGGCCACACGTATCGACTTCGGCTGGCGAACATGCCCGGTTTCCCGGACGCCGAATTGTACCCGTCGGTCGAGGTCCTCGATCGACTGCATCCGCCGCCCGGAGAAGAGTATCGGTACCCAATTCCGATCCCGTTTTCCGAAGATGACATCCGACTGGCCCTGTCCGGTCGCCTGGTGACACGCGTGATCTACCTGGAACAACCTCAACTGGCGCAGCAACTGGATCCGCTGAACCGCGAGATTCCACAAGCTGTTGTGCCGTCGAAAAATGTGCTCCAGGAGGCAGATCGTCTCGGCAGGCCCATGCTCATTGTCCGTATGGGAAGCCGACGACCATCGCAATTCCACACCTCGTCGATCTTCTTTGGTACGGGAGGCGCCGCACTGTTGTGGGCCGGCGAGGAACAGAATCGGCAGCCGCCTCAAATCACCAGAACCGCACTCCGCGCTCGATGAATGACGTACCGGACCATTCAAGTAAGTTGGCGATAACCATGAGCACATGTGACGCGACATCGACCCGCCCAAACACACCGTTGAATTTCAGGTGGCCCCTGAGAGTGATGACTGTTTCTGCGTTGTCGCTTCTGCCAGCCTGCGCCTCTCAAATGGCGTTCATGTCGGACCAGGCACCCACCACAATCAATAACGTTGATACCTTGTCCCGGTCACCCGCCCTCGCGGCGAGGAACAATCTCCAACCGAATACATCCGTGAGCATCAGCGAAAGCGCCGATCGACCTGCCGGCCATGTTCGGCTGGGTACCGGGGTTCGACAGGACTCAGCTGTCCGCACAGCAGTGCTGACAGAGGATTCTGCCAGCCCCGCGTCGTCCCCGAAGATCATTCCTCTTTCTCACCGGGCGGAAGTCGGTGGCAGAGGCACTGACTCTCATCATTTCACACCCGCTGAAACACGACTGAACCCTGCGTTTGGCAGCATGTCGCCGGCCGATCTGTATCCGGACGAATACGTTGCCGACGGCGGTGATCGTCAGTTGCCAGTTCACTACTATGGTGGGAGTCGCCAGGGCTTCGACACCGAAGACACCATCGCTGAATACTCGGATCACCATGGTCAATCGCACGTTCGTGCGTCCAATCGAGTCGCCGTGTATGCACCACGCTTCGGATCTGTCCAGGTCGTCGAAGGCGCAAACTCCGGAATTCGGGTGTCTCATGCCGTGAAGACGACCGAGTTTTCCGGCGCGGGCAGCCTGGAACGGCTGGAAGCTACGAAACAATCGAGCAAGGAACAGGGATTCGTCGCGGTGGGCTCCCGTCAGCGAGCGGATGGCGCCGAAGCAAATCAAAACCCGATTCACTCCACTGCCACCGTTCGGCCACAACGAAACGACAAGGTGGATCAGGGTCTGCAGGCAGAATCGATCAACGGACGGCAGATTCTGGAACGACAACAAGGCGCCGGATTCCACCGGGAACTGGCGAATGCTGCCATCTGGTCGCGTGATCTGTTTCCAGAGCTTTCCGCCGCAACAGCCCAGGCGGCCCAGACGCATCGACGCCTGACTGCTCAGGCCACGATCGGGATCGACGATCAGCGAGCTGAGAAAAGCGAGATTCACATCGTCAAACTGGCCGATCGGGAAACGGCTGCAGCCGGCGAGATCATTCACTTTACGATCCGCTATATCAACACAGGTGACTACGATCTGCATGATGTTCGCATCGTGGACAACCTGACGCCGCGTCTGCACTTCGTTCCCGACAGTGTGCAGACAGATCGCGCTGGTGATATCATCACCGAACCCAATGGCGAAGGCAGCGAGATCCTGACATTCGTCCTTGACGATGCCTTGCCAGCGCACGAATCCGGCACCATTGAATTCGAAGTGCGTGTCAAATAGTCAGGATCTGTGTGAGCCGCCGAGTGCCTGGCGGCCTGCAGCGAAGGACGGGTTCTACAGCGACAACCGGTTGCTGAGGGAACACCTGACGTCTGAAGTTCCGAAGTCGTATACCTACTTCGGCGCATCGGGGATAGTTGTTCGTCAGGACATCACTCATACCGATTCAGTTCACGAAGCGCACCCGACGTGTTCAACGCTTGATCCCAAAAGACTGCCGGATCTCGTCCCGCAGTCGATTCTTTGGCGTCCTCGATTGCCGTCGCATAGTCTTTCTCATCGCCCTCCCATGTCAGCAAGCAACCGTTGGTCGTTATCACGACGGCATACCGCACTGAAAACCCGAAAGACATTTGTTTTGCGTGGTACAGTCCGGCATCTGCAACCGCGACGAGCGGCTTGGGCAGCGTTGCTACTAGTTCCTCGCCGGTCGTGAATAGTTCATACCGATGATCGTCGGGTACCATCCCTGGATCGAATTCCACTTCACCGGGGTCGCGGATCGAATCTAATAGACTCCTGAGCCTGCTCTGACATTCACGTTGCGGGAGCAGATGAGTCAGATCCTGAAAGAACGCTGAACGAATGAAGTCGCCAGCAAGTATCAAGATCACAAGCGCGGCAACCCACCCAACACTTTTGATCAAGACTTTCATTGCGTCCTCCCACCCGTTGCCGTTAGGACAGTTTCGAGCATTCTTATTCGACCAGAATACAAGACGATTCAGCTTCTCACCACTTGGGTCGGCCCCGTCTGTCGTGAGCATCCCGACTGCTCAGACGAGAGCACGGAACTGGATCCGACAGGGCCACACAAAATGTTGTCGCTGGTCGTAATCTGACTACGGATCTCAAACGACCAAGGCTTTGCAATTCGAGAATGAACCGGCCGTTCAACTCAGGGGTGTGATCGGTGATCCGCAGTTGATTTTGAGCGGGGTGGAGGAAAACGGGGCCCACATGCGAAGATGGTGGTGTCTTAAATCACCCAACTTCGGCATGGAGGCCCGCACAGATGATGTCACCGC
>JBDOMX010000511.1:0-8792 GCA_039831615.1 Planctomycetaceae bacterium | reverse complement strand
ATCGCTCCACTGTTGCGCTCCTTCGCTTTGAGTGAAAACTCGATGGTTTGATACGGGGGAGCGCAACAGTTTTCCCTTCTCCCCGCAAACCCAATCCCTCCATTTTCCGGCACGTGCATCAGGCCAGTGCTGACCTGTGTCGGCACCGTCCCACCACCTTTGCCCCCATGAAACAGGAGCAATCGCATGCACATTCTCAACGCACTCAAGAACGACGAAAACGGTTTTATAGTCTCAGCAGAACTGGTGCTCGTCGGCACCATCCTGGTGATTGGCATGATCGTTGGCCTGACTGAACTGAGCTTCGGAGTCAACGAAGAACTGGAAGATCTTGGTTCCGCCATCGGCAGCATCAATCAAACGTATTACTACACCCTGGCCAGTGGTCACAAGGGTGAAGTTGTGGGCAGTACTTTTCTGGACTTCGCCGACGAATGCGACGGCCAGAAGGACCTGACCTGCGACAGCGGTGCCCGTGGCGAAAAGCACTACGACCATCGCAACTAAGAACGGCCAACAGCAATCGGGGCTCGCCATGACGGCGAGCCCCTGACATCGGACAGGCGGGTTAATTCGCGAGCGTTCTTGATGGCGACAACGCTGGCGAATTCCTCTGCACACGAACAACGCGACACCCATTCGAAACACCCAGAGAACAGAACTGGATTGGTCTCCTGTTTCGGGCACCACGGTCTGACGTTATCTTCGGATATCTCAGACCGTGGTTTCTTTATGCGCGGCCAATGAACGTGTGCTGGCCTGCAGCGGCCCACAATCGCTGTCGTCGTGCAGGCTGCCAGCGCGTGCAACGAACACAACAGTGATGACTCGGCTGGTGCGAATGCTCCTGCCGATCGCCGATGCGCGAACTCGATTCGCACAAATCCCGGCTACGGTTTTTCTTCGTCGCCACACTCACACACCATCACGCCGCAGCCCGGGCAGCCATTGCCGTATTTCAGCTGGACAGCTTCGGACAGGTTGATGTCGGCAACATTGGCAATGGTCGCCAGCCAGGCAAGGACGTCCGCAAATTCTTTGGCAATCTCTTCTTTCGGAGATTCTCTCAAAGCCGCGGCGAGTTCGCCGATCTCTTCCATCAGCCACATGAAGGTGCCTTCGACGCCACGCGCTTCGTCCTTGCGGGAATACATGCGGTCGATGAGTTGTTGCAGTTCGTCGAGTGTCATGTTGAGAATCTGTCGAATGTGGCTGTGAACCGGCCTGTTTCTCTCATGTGTGCGCTCCTTGTGAGCTGTTCAGGCCAGCGATTGAGTCTGTAAATTGCCGTTCGTATCCGCACGAAGGTCAGCGGAGTGCCGGCCTTGCAGCCTTGCCGGGTGATTGGTCGGGCTTCAAAAGAAACGGATGATCTCTCGACAGAAATCCGGCAGGTCATCCGGCTTGCGACTGGAGATGAAATGCCGATCGACCACGACCGACGCATCCTCGAAGAGCGCGCCGGCATTGATCAGGTCGTCTTTAATCCCGGGGGAACCTGTGACTTTCACGCCGTCGTAGACGCCTGCCGAAATCGGTATCCAGCCACCATGGCAGATTGCTGCGACCGGCTTGTTCGCCGTGGCAAACTCCTGAGTGATCCTCAATACCTCCGGGTCCCGACGAAGTTTGTCAGGCATCCAGCCTCCTGCACAGATCAGCCCGTCAAAAGTCGCCGTTTCTGTCCCACTGATGACACCGTCGGAGACGCACGGGTATCCGTTCTTGCCGGTGTAGCGGATTCCCGCCTGCTGTCCGATCGTAACAAACGAGGCGCCGGCTTCGATCAATCGGAGTTTGGGATACCACAGTTCCAAATCTTCATAAGCGTCACCGACAAAACACAGGAACGATTTGCCATCGAGCGGCAGCGGAGCGGTCATTGAGCAGACATTTATGCTGAAGTGAAAGGAAAATCAAAGTCGACGTCGGTTGTAAGTTCATTCCGCGAGTGATCGCGCGAACCGAGTTTCTTAGTGTTTCAGATCGGCCAGAAGTGACTCACGCCATTTGACCATGGTGATCTGGTTGCCCGATTCGTTATGCGTGACCTCATCCATGAAGCTGCGAATCAGCATGAGCCCTCGACCATGTGCGCGCAGGAGATTCTCCGGATCCAGCGGGTCAGGCAGCACGGACGGGTCAAATCCCGGACCCTGGTCGATAATGGTGTAGCGGACCTGATCCGGAGTGATACGCGAAGTCACCGTGACTCGCCGGTTCTTCCATGGTTCCTGCTGGGCACGTTGTCGACCCAGGTCCGAATACGCCGGCCCGTCTTCATCGCGCAGGTCGGAATCCAGTTCCAGGTTGCCGTGATCGATCGCATTGGCGACGGCCTCTCGCAAAGCCATACTGATGCGAAACATTCCGGTATCGTCGCTGTACTTCATTGTCCGCAGTTGCTCTTCCAGCTGGGCGATCACCTGGCCGGCAAAACGATGATCGTTGCCTAGCACATAGGTCGACTCGGCGGCAATCAGCGCTGCCATCACTTCTTTGTGGCTGCGCCGTGCCTGGACGAGCTCCAGGATTTCACCCACTGTTCTGTTGAGCGATTGTGCTAACTCGCGCTTGGGAAGATAGCTGGTGGCTCCCTTCTTTAATGCCTGCACGGCCGTGGCTTCGGAGCCATCAGCCGTCATGAGTACAACCGGAATTTCAGAATGGTGTTCTCGCACGTATTCGACGAGTTCCAGCCCATTCATTTCCGGCATATTCAGGTCAGTGATAATGATATCCGGCAGCATCTCTTCGAGGAGCCTCGTCGCCTGCCGACCGTCACTTGTGACGAGGACGGTGTGGTGGTCTTGTTCGAGCAACACTCGGATTTGTGTGGCCTGTGTCGCGCTGTCTTCGGCGATCAGAATGGCGGCCATTGGGTGCTCCGGTGGTCCGGTTGAACTGGTGAATGCGGGAGCGAGAGATCGAAGTTTTCAGCTGAGGTGGGGCATTCCATAGCCGTTACCCTAGTCGGATGCCAATCCAGAGCCGAGTTTGAATGCAAGTCCGATCGCGCTGATGGTGCATCCTAAGTACAAGAACGGCATGAACAGCGTATAAAGAGTCATGCCGATCGCAACCACGAGGAATGTCTTCTGCTCTAACTCCCCGCTGGTTTCTTGCAGCTTCGCTTCCACCGTTGCTCGCATGGTCGTTTTTTGTGCCTCGTCTGTTTCTTCCCACTTCCGGACCGCTGCATCCCAGACTACCGGGTGAATTCGAGACACTGGATCCTGAGCGGACGCATGGTCGGCGGCGTGGTCCCAGATTTCGGATTCCGGTACTCGGGATTCTGCGATCCACTCTGCGTCTTCCTGGAGTTGTCGGGCGACCCTTTCGGTCATTGCGTCGTCGGCAGTCGCGGCGTGCACTAAGGTTGCAAGCTCTTCGGGAGTTAGCAATCCCTCATTTCGCTTCAGTTCGCTGCGCCGCGACTCCATCGCATGCTTGCGGATCGCCTCAGGGGTCTCCTGCCATCGACGGACGCCTTCTGCCCAGACCACTTCGTTGTATTGGTCGGGGTACGGGATCGATTCTTCGTCTATCTGTTCCCAGTCGATGTCCGCGTAGAAATTGTCTTCATTGATTTTATTCTCTGACTGCCATTGCTGATCGAAATCAATTTGGTTCTCAATCAGGTTTGCAATCATTCCATCTTCCGAGGTGTCTCGCTCGATCTGCTGCTGGATTTCCTCCGCAGTCCGTGTATCGCCTTCACCGAAGATGCCGAGCAGGCTTGGCTGAAAATAGAACGCGCCCAGACCTCCAAAAACTAATACGGGAAACAGAATTGCGACGGCGACCAGACCGGGCGCCCAGCCGTCGTCCGTTCCTGCTGTTGCTCGAACCGTACCACCGATCAATCCGCCACTTACGATTCCAGCCAGCAGCACTGGGAAACCGATACCTGTGAAACCCATGGCGACCGTGAGCGCTACAGAGATCAGACCGGCAATCAGTCCGGCGCCCACCCAAAGGAAGACACCGCCAAGCACCGGCGTCCCGGTACGCTGTCGGGCTTTCTTCTTTTTTCGAGCAGTACCCGCCGATGAACTGCTCGACTTTTTCTTTCGTGGCGGTGCCGGGAGTTCGGACGGAGCATTCCACCCGTCTCCTTCAGCATCGTCCAGCCAGCCCGTACCTAATTCCTCATCGTCCAGCGAGTCGTCATCCGGATACGGGTCACCGTAATCATCGTACGTGTCGTCAATGTCCTCCGAAAACTCGTCTTCAAAGGGTACGGGAGCTGGTTTCGCTTTTTTTGACGCCGACGAGCGTCGTGGTTTTGACGGACTGCTTTCCGCCGCTCGTTCTGAAGATGCCCGTCGAGACCGTTCCTGTCGAGGAGATGCTGTTGGTTCCTGTTTCGCTGCCGCCGCACGGGATCTACCGGGTGATTTCTGCCGCCGCCCGGGTGGGGAATCAGAGTCGGACTGGTCGCTTGAGTTCGCTCTCGTCATCAGGACCGTAGCACAGCCCGGACACTTGATTTGACGCCCCAGCAAATCCTGTTTGATTCCCAGTTTCTGCTCACAGCTGGGGCATCGGATAACAACACGATCCGACATGAATTCGCTCTTTCGTCCTGAATGTCGCTGGCCCGACCTTAAAAATCAGTCAGACAGATTACCAACACCTGCCGGCCATTCAACGGACATTCCGGTTGAAACTCAACGAACGCAAACCGCCTCAGTCCGATGACGGATCGAAAAACCAATCGCCGAATCGCAAGGTTGCGTCACAGACATTCGACGCGAGTGCGCGGGCGACCATTCACGACCTGACGAAGCGTCACACCAACAACGCCGCACCATTTTTTCGTCCCCGTCCTGATGTCACCTGCAATCCAATCCATGTTCACGTTCACGGGCGAAGCAGTTCGTCCAGCGAGAATTTCTCGAACACCAGATGCGACTGGCTTCCTTCGTAAACGATGCCGACATGCTGATCATCAATCTGCGTCAGGCTCGGGTATCCTGCGCCGCGGCCCTCGTCGAGCAACAGATGATGAGATTGAGGCCACGTATGGCCGTCATCAAAACTCACCTGAATCGTGTGGTGAGTCCGTCCCTGTTGGGTATGCGGATTGGCGAACAGCAGGATGTGCCTGTTCTCGCCCTGCTGTTCAAAGTCAACTCGCAGCAGACTGCCGTTGCAATTCGGTTCAATGAGCGTATTTCGGTTCGTTTCGTGTGCCTGCCACGTTTGGCCCAGGTCCTTCGTCACGAACACCGCACGGAAACGTTCATGATCATTACGCATGTTGAGCATGATGGAGCCGTCGCCGAGTTGGGCCGCCTGACACTCGTTGCCGCCACTGAACGCGGGCTCCGCAACTTTCCAGTTCGCCCCGTGGTCTTCACTGATCATGATGGTTGCGAACGAAGCCAGGTCGTCTCGACCAGCGCGGCCTTCGACGGGCATGACCAGCGTACCGTCCGGCAGGTTGATGCCCTGCTGTGGAGACGGCGCGAGCAGCCACCAGGCTTCCTGTTTGAGTTTGCGCGTCAGGTTTTCGGGCTTCGACCAGGTGCGACCATCGTCCTGTGAGCGGACCATCAGGAACTGCGCGCTCCTGCCGATTTCAAAACCCGGCTCGGAACCGTCATCCCTCCACTGATGCTTGCCAGGTTTTCCGTTCATCCAGACGGCAAAGCAGAAGATCTCGCCCGTGCGCTGATCCACGATGATGCCTGGATCACTGCAGCCATTTTGTGCCTGGGGCAGGCCTCCGTATTCGCCCATGTCCATGATGACCCGCACCGGTTCCCAGTTGTTTCCGCCGTCCGTGCTGCGGCTGAGTCCGATGTCGATGTCTTCCTGAAGGTCACGTCCCTTTCGTCGCCGCATGTCGTAGACGCAAAGCAGACTTCCATCTGCAGACGTAGTAAGTGCGGGAATGCGATAGGTGTGGACGCCGTCGTCGTTGTGTCTACGCAGTGCGACACCAATCCGATGCCGCACACCGGGGGACTTATCGGTCGCCGCCACCTCGCCTGCGGTTGTTTCCACTGAACTGCAGGTCGCTGCAACTCGGTGCGACAGATCCGCCGTCGGCTTCAATCGACACGAGAGCCAAAACACATTTCGACCGGCCAGGAGCCGGTGATCTACACGAAACGTGACTTCAGCGGCCGGACTGACCGATTCACCGATCGGCGTCACCGGCGAAAACTCGTCCGACTTGTCACTGGAAAACAGTGAAAGCGATTGCAGATCGCCAGGGTCGTCCGTTCCGTCGAGTGTGAACACGAATTGAGTGGCCGCCGCATCAATATCGTTTTCGACCACAACCATGACTCGGGTCAGCGGGCCGTGTTCATTACGAATCAGCACGGGATGCTCGGGCTGCGACGAAGTGACCGTCAGTCCATCAATCGCGGCCGGCACAGTGGCGAATGCGTTGTCAATGGACGCCAGCACGACCGCAGTCAATGCGATGACCAGAAACAGTTGCTGGCGACGCTGAGGACTGCCATGCACCGGGGTTTGCCTTTGGTTCGTCGGCATTTTGCGATTCCTACAGCGTATGACGCTGATTTGTGGCCGCGGCGGAGGTTCGAGAGCCCATATTCTATTGCTCCCGCGAGCCAGAACCCGCCACGAGTTTTCGAAAACTGCTCTAATCATTGTCGCTGCGGTTCTGGCTGGATTGATGAGACTGCTGTCCCCAGGGAAGCGGCATTGTCGGCGGTGTGCGATGCAAATCCCGCCGCACGTCTTTCGTCCGGGGATGAAAATAGCTCACAAACGCAGAGAGCTGTCGGACAGCTTCTGCATAGACCTGTTCTCCTTTTTCCTTGGTGGCCAATTCGGCCTCGCCCAGCACGCCCGACTCCGAATAGCTGCTGGTCCAGGAAATCGTGGTTGCCGGACCGGTGGCGAACAGGTCGACCCAATTGAAGGGACTGTTGTCTTCATTGAACGAAATCGTCCCGGACTTGATCCTGTCCTTGCGGACGTTGTCTTCATCAAGATAGAGATACAGGGACGTCTCGAGTTCACATGCATGCGCACATCCCCCCGGGAATTTGCTTTCACGCCAGCCTGGCAGGAAATCCTTGTCAACGGTCAGCAGATTCCACCACGCCGCGAGCACACATTCGGCGTCGGTTTCCAGATTAGTACGACGCGCCACCAGATCCAGATTCGGCATATTGGATCCATGGCCGTTCAGCAAAAGGATCTTTTTGAAACCGTGATAAGCCAGTGATTTCGTGACATCCAGGACATGCTCCATGAATGTCGTGTAGTGGCTGTTGATCGTTCCCGGAAAATCCATCACGTGACCGGTGTAACCATAACAGATGGTTGGCAGTACCAGGATTTTATCCGGAAGCAGTTGCCCCGCGCCACGCGCAATTCCCGTCGGACAGACGACGTCGACGTCCAGCGGCAGATGATGGCCATGCTGTTCAACGGCACCACAGGGAAGGATGCAGACCTTTCCCAACTCCACCGCGTCGTTGATTTCGGGCCATGTCAGTTTCTCATACCGATACTCGGTGCTCGCACGACTGCTCATGAAAGTATCCCTGACGTCGTGGACTTCGAGGCTGCGGAATCGGAGCTGGTCGACGTCGTGAAGTGATGTGCCGGACCAAAGTATTGGTCAGGTCGGCGCATGGATCGTAGGTGCTGATCGAGTCGCAGTCGAGCAGGGGGCTGGAATGTTGAGCCTCGCGCAGCAATGCATGTGCTGCGCCACTCGATGGCGGACTGGATCCTCGCCGCCCGCAGGTGAATTCCAGTCGGCTTTCCACTGGCTGCGGCGATGTGCGTGTCCGTCATTCCGAGCCAGCGTCGACACCCGATGCAGCAGGATCGGAGACTGTGTTCCAACACTGGCCGCGATACCTTGTGATCCGATGTGCCATCGTCTGGCAGCCGGTTCCCGTATCGTTAATGGCTGGCTCTGATGCCGGTTCAAGCCAGACGGCTATTTGTCGACGACGACGAAGCGACGATGTGGATTCGACGAGCCGTCGTGAAGAGCACGCGCACGCGGCAGCAGGTCACGATACAAATCATGTGTTTGGTCCGATCGGCCCGCACTGTCGACGCAGAGAATAAAGTTCCGATCCACCAGATGCACTCCGGGAATCATGGCAAACGACTGGTCGCCCATCATGGATGGCAGGCCCGTCAGCACGATTTCGTTTTTCGACCGATCCATTCCGAAATGATCCGCCCACGCCCTGGCGTCACTCGGCGTCGGTGCTCGCATGTCCATCCCGTAGAGCAACAGGTAGACCTTAACGATCCGCTCGTCGGAAAGGTCGAACTTACCGTACAGCCGCGCTGATTCTTTGATCGACGGAAGTCCGGGTTGGGGCTCAACGCCTCTGAAACCACCAACCTGATGACCGCCGCAGAATGCCTGACACGCGGCACATGGCAGCCCGATTGGCTCCACCAAAATGACCTGGCCTTTGAAGTCCGATAGCCGAGTCAGGTTTCCCGTCTGGTCGACGAGATTGAGATCCGGATAGGGTTCGTCCAGTTTTGGCGGCCAGACAAAGTCCTGCCTCGGTTGATCAGGTCGGATCGAATCAATGACCTCTGCCACAAATGGTTCGTCACGAAGATGGTGCGCGAACAGAACTGTCCCGCTGACAACGATCGACGCCAGTAAAAACGATTTCATCGCTACCACCCGACTCATGAACGAATTGAGGAATGTCCCAAGTGTAGCGAGTGCGTGTCATGAAACGGGGTTGGTGTTGGTTTGGCCGCCCGAGCAGCTTGGCCCAGCGTGTGAAGAATTTATTTTACGCCACGCGACCTCG
>JBDOMX010000741.1:0-2071 GCA_039831615.1 Planctomycetaceae bacterium | reverse complement strand
GAAGTTCGTGCGGCGACCGTCACGCTCAAACCGCCGTCGCGGCCGGATCGTAAACTACCACCGGTCGAAGTGAATCTTGTGCTCGTCGAGGAAACCAATCCACCCGAGGATGGTGACCCGATTCGCTGGCTGCTGGTCACGACTTTGCCGATCGCGACCATCGAGGATGTGAAGCAGGTGGTTTCGATTTATTGCCTGCGGTGGCAGATCGAAGTTTACTTTCGCACACTGAAGTCGGGCTGCCGCGTGGAAGCACGTCAGTTTGAAACGCTTCGTCGCGTGGAAAACAGTCTGGCCGTTTATTCGATCATTGCGTGGCGCGTCATGTATCTTTGCCGCCTGGGTCGCGAGTGTCCGGACCTGAACTGCGAAGTGGTGTTTTCGGAAAGCGAATGGAAGTCGATCTGCCACATCCATCATGACGGTCAAGTGCCTGCAGAGCCTCCGACGCTGAACGAGATGATTCGTCTGATTTCAAGCTTCGGGGGCTATGTCATCCGACCGAAAACAGACCCGGGAACTCAAACGCTCTGGGTTGGCCTGCAGCAACTCTACTGCTTCTCACTCTCATGGGATGCCTTCGGCCCAGACTCCTAAAACATTTTTTTGCCCAAAAAGATGTGTGGTACGATGAGCCCGCAGGGGGGCGGCGAGTACCACAGATACGACGCACGAACTCTATCAGCTCCCAGGTAAACTGCGAGTTGTGCGCCGCTTTTGCCGAGACTGAGCTTCCATCTCGACCGAAAATGTGGACTCACGTGGCAGTCCAGGCTGAAATCTCTTCAGCCGAAATGGTCGTTTGAGTTTTTCGACGAGACGGCGTCGGGCCGGCACGTCGAATGTTCCGTTTCATAAGTGGTCGGAAATTCTTTTCTGAGCTTCAATAACCAGACATGCCGACCGCATCGCTGTTTGCGACAGCATTGCGGCGACAGGTGTCACGGTCCGAAACAGGCAACGCCGCCATTGAGCATGGCGACGACGACATGGCCGTTTCGATCGACGATCAGTCCGCCAGGGAGCGGTTCGGCGGGTAAATCGATCTGAAATATCTGTTCGCCGTCCTCGGATTTGAGTGCCGTCAGAATAAACTGCGGGACAGCTCGACGCTGGTCCTGGTGACGTGCCACCACGACCACGGCGTTGGGGGCCAGTGCGACGGAGAGCGGTTCAAATTCCGCAGAATGGTCAAGGTGTGACTGCCAGCGCACGTTGGCTCGCGTTGAGAGCACGCTGACCAGGGTTCGTGTCAGGCGTTTCCGCTTGTTCTCGGCGGCGTCAAATCCTTCCTGTATTTTTGCGGCAAGTGTCGGGACGTCGAGCGTCGTAATTCTGCCGTACTTGAAATTCGCCACAGCAAGAGTCGTGTCGTTCCAGGCGGGGGGAATGCCGCCGAAATTCAGCGGCATCGACTGGCGATCAGCCGACCAGACGGAGAATGAACCTTTAGTAGAAACATTTTGCGGGGACGAATACAGAATGCGGCCGCCCGCGATGATCGTTTCCTCGTCAAGCACGCCCACGAATCTCCCGCCGTTGGCCTGTGGTTGTCCCTGCTCGCGAGGAGATTCAAGGCACTGTCCGCTGTTTAGTTCGAACCGTGCCGGCGACACCACATTTCCACCGGCCAGGACCAGCGTGTTATCCAGAATGGTCAGGTTGCCCTGGACACTGACCCCCTTGCGAAGTTCAGGGTTGAGGTGCCCCGAGGCGTTGTTTTGCCAGATCATGCGGCCCGTCGTGGCGTCGACGGCATAAAGGTACGTGCCGTCGTGGTCGACAATTCCCGCGCCGAAATACGCAACGCCGTCATTCACCAGGACGCCCGTGTTGACCGGCCACGTGGAACTCAACGAGCCGTAAATCATGATGTGTCGTTTGATCGGCGCCGCGCGAAAGCGCCAGAGCAGTCGACCGGTTGCGGCTTCAACGCAATAGGCATACCCGTCTGCACTCCCGAAATACGCGCGATCACTGGAGATCGTTGGTGGGTACTTCACCGGTCCCGCCGTCTGGAACGACCAGCGTTGATCGCCCGTGTCGTCGTCGATCGAGCGCACCTGACCAT
>JBDOMX010000763.1:0-2075 GCA_039831615.1 Planctomycetaceae bacterium | reverse complement strand
GGCGCATGTCCAGCTTGACGGAGACTCACGCCGGTTCGAGTGCATTTTTCCTGTGGAAGCTGAAATGTCGGAAGCGTGTGGACAGGAATTACGCGACCTGCTCACTTCGACCCCGGTCGAGCAGTTGGCGATTTCCACCCGACCGACTTTGAGCCCCGGCGATTCGATTACTGACGCAGTCGCGGAAATGCGGATTCACAGCCACGGCAGTGCGGTGATCTGCGAAGAGGGTCGACTGGTGGGAATTTTCACGGAACGGGACATGCTGAGAGTCCTGGCAGCCCAGGTGGACCTCGAACAACCCGTCAGCAGCGTGATGACATCGGCACCGCATACGCTGCGGGCAGGTTCAACGCTGTCCGACGTGATTTCTTCCATGTATCGTGGTGGCTACCGGCGACTCCCCGTCGTCAATCAGGCCGAACAGCCTGTCGGAATCATCGACATCAAAGCTGTTGTGCAGTTTTTGGTGGAACATTTCCCTGAGGCGGTCTACAACCAAGCGTCGCGCGTGCACTCGATTGCCCGGCATCGTGAAGGAGCCTGACAGAGTGGCTCGGCATCCGCCATCACCCTCCAAACAACCCTTCCCTGTTTTGATCTGACCTACGAGTAACCTGAACTTCCCCTGGAAATTGAACATCCGTTGTGAAGTGACGAGGAGTCTGCGAATAATGGCTTCAACTGAAGTTTCTCCGAAAGCAAACGGCAAGAGCTTCGAGTCGGTTGAGACCGTTGTCATCCGCTTTTGCGGCGACAGTGGCGACGGCATGCAACTGGCTGGAACACAATTCACCAATGTTTCAGCAGCTTTCGGAAACGACGTGAGCACTCTGCCTGACTTTCCCGCCGAAATCCGCGCACCTGCCGGATCGCTCAGTGGTGTCAGCGGCTTTCAACTGTGCTTTTCGAGTCTCGACATTTATACACCCGGTGACCAGGTGGATACGCTGGTGGCCATGAACCCGGCTGCCTTGAAGACAAATATTGGAGACTTGAAACGCGGCGGCACTCTGATCATCAACGAAGATGCTTTCGACAAGTCCAATTGCGGCAAGGCTGGCTATGATGTCAGCCCGCTGGACAACGCGGATGCGTTGGCCGGATACCGGGTGCACCGGGTCCCCATGACGCGTTTGACGCGTGATTCGGTCGAAGGTCTGGGGTTGTCGCAGCGCGAAGCGGACCGCTGTAAGAATTTCTTCGCCCTGGGACTGGTGTACTGGCTGTACGACCGAGACCCAACCGCGACCCGTGAATGGGTCACAACCAAGTTTGCTCAGAAACCCACCATAGCCGAAGCCAATCTGAAAGCACTTCAGGGTGGTTTCAACTATGGTTTTTCGACCGAGTCGTTCACGGTACATTACGCTGTGAGCCCGGCCAAACTGGCCCCGGGACGCTATCGGAAAATCACCGGGAACGAAGCCCTCGCGTTTGGCCTGGCAACCACTGCCAAACTGGCGAACAAACCACTGCTTTACTGTGGTTACCCGATCACGCCGGCCAGCGACATTCTGCATGAGCTTTCGCGACTCAAGAATTTCGATGTGCGCACGTTTCAGGCCGAAGACGAAATCGCCTCCATGGCGGCCGCCGTGGGTGCCGCCTTCGCAGGCTCTTTGGCCGTCACGGCCAGTTCGGGCCCGGGAATCTGCCTGAAAGGCGAAGCGCTCGGTCTCGGCTGTATCACCGAATTGCCGATGGTGGTGATCAATGTGCAGCGTGGAGGCCCCAGCACGGGGTTACCTACCAAAACGGAACAGTCGGACCTGCTGCAAGCCATGTTTGGTCGCAACGGCGAATGCCCTTTGCCTATCGTGGCGCCGGCCACACCGGGTGACTGCTTCGTGATGGCCCAAGAAGCCTTTCGCATCGCCGTGAATTTCATGACGCCCGTCATGCTGTTGTCCGATGGTTATATCGCCAACGGCGCCGAGCCATGGAAGATTCCCAGTTTGGATGAACTCAAGCCGCTCACCGTCCAGCACCCGACCGGCCCCAATGACGGCGACCAGTTCCACCCATACAAGCGCAACGAAAAACTGGCGCGCCCCTGGGCCATTCCAGGTACG
>JBDOMX010000540.1:0-8849 GCA_039831615.1 Planctomycetaceae bacterium | reverse complement strand
ATGGATTACGCTCCGGTCGGTTCTTCGCCCACCTGGCCGGCAAGATACAACTCAGAACCAATCGTTTTGATCTGGTGGAGTTGAGTCTCAAGCCAGTCGACGCTCTCTTCGGATTCCACCACGATCCGCTCCATAATCTCCTTGCTGCCGGCGTCGCCCGTCTCAGCCGCCAGCTGAACTCCTCCATTGTAGGTGTTGACGGCATTCACCTCGAGGAGCAGATCGTTTTCCAGCTGTTCTTTGACGTCGGAGCCAACCCGGATTACATCGTAGCGGGCAATCTCAGGAACGCCTTCGAGGAACAGAATGCGGTCGATCAGCAATTCGGCGTGCTTCATCTCTTCGATGGACTCTTCGTAGTGATGAGCCGCCAGCTTGTGAAAGCCCCAGTCCTTACACATCTTCGACTGAATGAAGTATTGATTAATCGCGGTCAATTCAATCGTCAGTCCCGCGTTGAGTACATCGATGACTTTGTTGTTACCCTTCATGGTCTCCCTCCAAATATTACCCTGATGATTCAAGATTCACTGGCCCAGATTGTAGAGGCATTGCCGACGATGGTTGACCGGCAGCGGCCCGTGCAGTCCGAAATCGTCGCGATTGATACCATATCTCGTGTTGACGCTGCGACCGAATCGCAATTCGTGCCGCGCGGCAGCCGGGCATTCGACGAATCGAAACCTCTGACAGGCGCTCTATGTTCCGATCTGTGCCACGACCAACACGAGACCGATCACTGCGAAGCACATCAGGAAGCACAGGATGAAGCCGCCGACATCCAGGCGAGTCGGTCGCTGAAATTCCAGTGACGTGCCGGGAAACAGCTTCCTGTGATCGAAACGCGACGGATCCGCGTAGCTCATCTCAACTTCAGCCTTATCATGCTCCGGATCGGGACCGACTGGTGTTTTCATTTTCACGTAGTAGCGATCCAGGGCATTCCGACTGTTTTGCGGCGTGATCAGGCTGAAGACGATCATGACGACAAATGGCATGAGGATCTTGGGAACTAATTCCAACGCATTTAACGTCGATGATGACTGGCTGCCGAGATTCAGTCCAAGGGGCTTGAAGAAGAGCAGGTTCAGTCGCAGGTTCCCTGCGCCCCGAAACGATGTTCCTGCCGGATATTCCAGAGTTTCGCGGCGGCTAAATTCATTGAGTTCCTCAGTCCGGATGACCTGTGGCCTGGCGTCGGACGGAACCGGTACAATCGAGTCCCAGTAGATGCTGATGCTGTTTGCGACCTGTTCATTGGCAATTCGCGTCACGCCGGCCTGAACTTCGCGCATGCCGTTGTCACCAGGAATCAGACACCGATCGGCCGACAGTCGGCGCGGCTTCGTCTGATCGTGAGCCATCAGCGCGGCACCCGCGAGTCCTTTCTGCTTCTGCTCCCATGCGGCTTCGGCTTCCTTCAGCAGTCGCCGAAGCATTGATTTTGAGACGGGTTCCTGCGTGATCATTCGCGTGTGCGGTGTGCGAGTCATCAAGTCCTGATTGTCACGCAGGTCACTGAACAATCGCGGCCCGCAGTAGGGGATGACGACGAAAAACAGCAGACAGTAGATGACGGTAATCCACGCAGCCCCGACGGTCGCTCGACGCCAGTACATACCGACCCAAAACGGTGCGGCGAAAACCAGCGGGAACCAAAACGTCAGCTGCAACTGTCCAATCATGTTGTAAATCGTCAGCGAGAAAATCACCGAGCCGGCAACGACAATCACACCTGTCAGTCGGCCCGCCCGCAGGCACTGTTGTTCACCCGCGTTCGGATTGAGGAACGGCACGTATAAGTTGCGAACGATGAGGCCGGCACCGACAATCATGTAAGCATCCACGCTGCTCATCAGTGCCGCCAGCAAACAGGCCAGCATCAGACCTCGAAACCCCGGTCCCAGCAACTGCATGCTGGCGTATCCCCACGCGCGGTCAGGATTCTCAATCAGTTCCGGCACGTCCGCGTAGAGCGTCGCAGCAATCAGCGCTGTCACCACCCAGCCCACGGTACAGAATCGTTTCAGGAAGTTTCCGACAACTAATCCAACCCGTGCGTCGAATTCAGATTTTGCGGAACCACCGCCCGTGGCAATAAAGTGCGGCTGCACCACGATGCCGGTCAGGTTCGCAAACACGATGGCGATTAAATAGTACAATGAGAACTCTGCCGTGGTGGAACCGATGACGTCGAAGAATGAATCGGGCAACTGATCGTGCATGACCTGGAAGCCGCTGTTGCCGTCAGGATTGAGTTCGGTGTTCTCGCTGACTTTCTGCAGACCGATGGGAACCAGCATGACCGACAGCGCAATGATGCACATCCCCTGAATCAAATCGGTGAAATACGCGGCCGCCAGCCCGCCGGCAATTCCGTAAACCACGACCACGACGGCGACGACAGGGATGAATACATACTGCAATTCATACTGGTGCCCCAGCAGAGCCACGGTGTCACCAATCATCGGTTCAGCTGTTTTCGCAATGGCTGAGAAAAACATAGATCCGTAGATCATGAAAAACATGACACCGAAGATACTGTACGCCGCCCCCAGGCGGCGTGACTCGTAGCGTTCGACATACCAGTCGCCCAGCGTCAGCAGCCGCATTCGACGATACCAAACTCCGGTGATCCAGTAGAATGGAGTGACGAACAGCCAAAGCATTACACTCCACATGCCGCTCATGCCGCCGACGAATGTCGAACGACCCGTGTTGATCGGATCACTTGAGCCGGTACCGGCACCGAATGCAGCGAACGTTTGCATCAGCTTCCCAAAGCCGCGACCGCCCATGAAGTAGTCTTCCTGCCCTTTCACACGCTTCATGGCCCAGACACCAATTCCCGCCATCCCTGCGAAATAAACGGCGAGTACAACGTAATCGATTGTGTCCATAATGTTCCGGCCGGATTGAGTAAAGTGACGATGGCGGTCGAAAGGCTGACGTCGTCGTTGAGCGCGAATGCATCAAGCCGCACTATCTTAGTCACACAGCACTGCGCGCCTTTCGCCGTAGCCCGGTTTTTCTAAAATCGGATGATGCGAGGGCATCCTTTGCGGATGGACTAACCGTTGGAGCGAGGTGGGCGTTAGCAGTCGGTCTCAGCCGTTCCGCCGGACGCAGCGTCGCGCGGGTGACGGATTGCCACCGGGATTCGTCTGGTTGCCGATTGAACTTCGCGTTCCTGATTCACCCACACGCCGGCTGAGCGGGCGGCAGTCCCCTCGACAGTTTTGAGCTTGCGACGCGCGACCGCGTCCAGGCGCTCACTTGATTTCGTTCTGTGGGCTCGGTCTACTGGCGAATTGCTCGCCATGATTCTTCCTCGTTGAACACAGGAGCCGGAACGTTGTCCAACGCCGTTCTCAATCAGAGTGATGCGATCGCGCTGACCGATTATCCGCTTTCGGAAGACCAGATACGGGAAGGCAGTCCTCAATCCCGAATCTGGTTCAGTGCCCAGTCGGCTGATCGGATGCTCACTCAGGGTGTCTGGGACTGCTCTTCCGGCCGATTCTCATGGGATTTTGTGTGGGACGAGTTCGTCCTGATTCTGGAAGGCGAAGCGAAGATCACTCCGGAAACCGGCGAATCGTTTACCCTGCGTGCCGGTGATTTCTGTCACTTTCCCCTGGGACTGAAGACTGTCTGGCAGGTGGACAGGTACGTGAGGAAGACGTTTACCATTCGCACACAGGAACCACTCGACCTGTAAGCCGTTTGCACGGTCGAGGCTCGGGACGGGCACCGTCGAATACCTTACCAGCGAATCGGATGACCACTACTCAGGGCGTGCTGTAGTCTCTGTGTTTCGGACTGGTACTGTGTCTGGTACTCGATGCCCAGGTGCCGAAAGATGGTCGCGGCGAGATCGGCGGGCGACACGGGTTTGTCAACGACGTGTCCGGCGTGGCGATCAGTGGAACCGTAGGCGTGTCCGGTGGGAACGCCGCCTCCGGCGAGGATGGCAGTGAACGCATGCGGCCAGTGGTCCCGACCTGTGTTTTTTGTGTTGGAGCTCTGAGTGAACTGTCCAAGTCGTGGGGTTCGTCCGAATTCACCCACGGCAACGACGAGAGTTGTTTCGAGAAGGCCACGATCATCCAGGTCCTGCAGGAATGCAGGAAATGCCTGATCAAAAATGGGACAGAGCAGGCCTTTCAACTTCGAAAAATTGTCCTGATGGGTGTCCCAGCAGGTATTGGTGCCGGAGATTTTTGTCTCATCTTCCCAATTGACAGTGACCAGCGAAACGCCCGCTTCGACCAGTCGTCGAGCCATCAGCAAACTCTGTCCCACTGTCGTCTTACCGTAGGCTTCGCGAGTGCTCGTGCTTTCGCGTTCCAGGTCCAGGATGTCTCCGGCACGGTGCTTCAGCAATGAGAGCGCCTGCTCACGATGGCGATCAAATATCCCCGTCACTTCTTTGGAAAACGACGAACCCGCTGGTCCCGATTGAAGTTCAGTCAACAGACGGCGGCGCTGAGCAATCCTTCCGAAGGGTACGCTGTCGTCCAGTTTCAAACCGTCGACCTGAAACCCACCCTGCGATTTTCCTTCGATCAGCATGGCATTGTGTTGGTCACCCATGCGTCCGCCGGTCTGACCGGCAATGGGCCGACCCTGCCCGACAAACTGCAAATACCAGGGAAGGACAACCGACGGAGGCAATCCAGTGGCTGACTTTCCGTAACGCATCGTCATGGCGCTGACGGAAGGCCAGTCGTCCGGCGTCGCCTGATCGGTGATCGGCGCGGAATGATACGGGCGGCCACTGAAGATCTCACTGCACGCCGGACCATGCACATTCATGTCGTGATGCATCGATCTGACAAGACAGACTTTATCCATTTGTGCGGCGAAGCGCGGAAGATGCTCGCACACCTGGATGC
This sequence comes from Planctomycetaceae bacterium, assembly GCA_039831615.1. Lineage (GTDB taxonomy): Bacteria > Planctomycetota > Planctomycetia > Planctomycetales > Planctomycetaceae > S139-18. The sequence continues at coordinate 3,951 of JBDOMX010000540.1, read as the reverse complement.
CGGGAACTCGTGAGGATTCCGGACGAAAGTCGCCTCGGATTTCTGCAGATGCGTCCGGCTTCATGTCCCACAGGTCGATCTGACTGGGACCACCGAACAGGAACAGAAATATGCAGGAATTTTGTCGGTGTTTGGCGGTCGAAGGCGAAACCGCCTGTGCTTTTCTCAACGCGGCCAATTGAACTGACGTGAGACCCAGGAAACTCAGGCTTCCTGCTCGGATGAGTTCACGGCGACTTGGCGCTGGAGAGAATATCGAATGCATGTCTCAGACCTCCGCTTCACGATATCACAGTTTCGCGGGCAATGCCGCCGGAGATCAATGATTGACGGTGAGAATTGGATGAAGACGGGCAGAATTCATCGAACTCGGCCGCACGACGTGAGCGGCACCATTTCCGGACTCGTTTCGGTTCCGGTATTCTTCTGACATGAAACGGGAGCCTCGTCGAGACCGGTCACTGAAACAGACCACGGCCCGAGCGCGTATGTATCTGCAGTCGCGACTTGGCTGGATCAACGGGTTTCCCATTGACTCCGTCGATGGCCAGGTGCATTGGGTGCAGGTCCCGTCCGATCGGCATTCGGTCTTCAATCGAGTCGTGCTGGAACGCGAACATCTGAGAGAAGCCACGTTCGGCTGGTCGAAGCTGGTGCACCGCTTTCCACGGGCCCTTCCCAGGGCCGTGGAGGACTACGACGCCTGGGTCAGTGGAGTTCCGCGAATTCTCGATCTGCTCAAACAGGCCATCCATCAACACCAATCTCTTCCTGAGCATCACCTGGAGACAGAAAGTCGATTCCCATCAGCGATCGCGAATCAGGGCCTGGCTCTGGCGAAGTCCGATCCGGACCTGCAGCCCGTCATCAATGCATTCTCCTGGCTCTGTTTCCTGAATCCGAAACAGCTGAAGGCGGCCATCAACTGGGTTGATTGCTCGCGGCCGACACTTCGAAACGTCCTGTCTGCTCGGCCGGGTATTGATGGCATCGTCGCCGTTTTTTCGTTGTGGGAAGTTTCACGGAGAGACAATAAACGCCGTGTCGTGCCGCTGATCAACACATTCGGCGATCCCCGAACCTTTGATGTGTCGACCAGCGGGGCGGAAGAGTATCTCCAGGAGTTGCAGACTCAGGTTGCGAACCTCTTCAAACAGAATCGTCCGGCCGAGGTCATTCCTGAACGACCCTCGGCGACGTTCGGCAATGTCCTGCTGGAACTTGCTGCCTGGCTGAACACTCAATCGCGTCGAACTCGGCGACGCGCATTGCAGCTTGCACCGCTGGTCTTCGTCGTTGACACACTCACACCGTGGCAGCAATGGTGGTCTGAGCTGGACGGGTTCGAAAAGAAGTTTCGGAGACTTCGCGGCAAACCATGGACCCCGGAGGCGCGCGAGGCCGCCGGTCGTCTGAATGATACGTTGCAGGTGATCAAAGCACGGGTCGTAAAAGTTCCGTCGCACGACGATGTTCTTGCGCATCTGCAGCAGCTGGCCATATCCCGGGACTCCGGGATCTGTGATTCCATTTCACGAATCCTTTCGAATGTTCCGGTCCTGGACCGCAGTCGATTCCTGGTTCAATGGGCCGTTGCATCACAGGGATACAACTCTCACCAGGTGACAGCATTCCTGCGAGCGCTGGCGGAGACATTGACGGCCGACAATGTCGGGATGCTCGCTCCGTGGAACGGCGGCAGACGTCGTGATTCCATGTGGGAGATCTTAAGAACCGATCGACGTCATTATTCGCGGATCCTCCAGTGCGTCGACCGCTGCCACGCGGCAAGCGACGATTCGCTCACCAGTGACGACGTCCGCCAGATCGTGGCCTTCACGGTCGCGACAGAAGATCACCGGATCGCCGGTGAATACTATTGGCAGCTCCGTCGTGCGGACCGACGGGACGAATGGTTCAGCGCTGAAGACTGTCAGCTGGCGCATCAACTTCAGACAGCACCGGAAAGATTCGTCGACCTGCTTGTTGCGATCGACGGTCTGGAATCGGACCGATCGGATGCCATCGCCGCTCTGGCAACCCGTTTCGCGCAGTCGGGTTGGTATGACGTCTGCGAAGAATGGCTGCTGTCCGGAATGGGCGCTCAACTTGCAAATCTGGCGGCACGATGGACAGCGTTGAAGTCGCTGGAGACCGAAAGTGCTCCCCCGGAATATCCCCGGAATCCACAACGTCCCGGCTGGGCGATCCGCTTTCCGCCGGAACTGGAAACAGTCCTGGCAATCCTGGCGGCCGTCACACCGGACGCCGAACGGACCGCTGCCCGCATTCTTCGCAAGAACTTCCCCGACCCGGCTGCCCTGCAACAGGAACGCGATGCGCTGCGCTCACGACTGGAGCATGAGTCGCCCCATGAACACCTCGGCAGCCGACTGACGCAGCTGGAACAGTGGCTGTCACATCCTCCGGCGGTCTCGCCGCCACGACTCAGAACCCTGAAACGCAAACTTTGGCGTGTCGTGCAACGGGTCGTCGTGCGGCAGCTCAGTCGCAAGGTCGACGAAGCCGGCCGCAGAATTGCAAAAGTGGTTCTGCACAGCAGTGTGCTGCCTGACTGGATTCAGCAGCCGGAGAATATGCGTCTACTGGCCGCGATCCTGGAATTACGGCCGGCGTTTCGAGATTTGGGCCTCCGACTGCTGAGATCGCGCTGTGGGACGGAGTCGTGGGACCTGCTGCAGGAACCGAAGAATCGTGCTTTCCTCACTCGGTTGCGTGACCGCGGAATTGATCCTGCCTCATGGCTGTCGAATGCACGACCGCGGGAGATCGAGATTGATGGCGGCGTCAGAATCGTGGTGGGTCTGGAGGACGACCCGATTGAAATCCTCCACATGGGACGGCATTTCCAGACATGCCTCAGCCCTGGTTCGTTCAATTTCTTTTCTGCGGTCAGCAATGCGGTCGACATCAACAAGCGCGTGTTCTACGGACGCGATGCGACGGGGCGAGTGGTCGGTCGCTGCCTGATGGCGATCAGCAATCAGGGAGGCATTCTGGCGTTCCACCCGTATGCCCATGACAATCGACGTTCATTTGGAAGAATCGTGGCGCAGACGGCCGAGGATTTAGCGGAACAAATGGGCACGGTCGTTGTGCCGCGAGGCGAGGTGGAGTGCCTGGTCGCTTCCGACTGGTACGATGACGGTCCGGTCGACATCTGTGGTCGTTTCGCGTTTCTGGAATTCCAGTCCGAATTTCGCGCGTCGCTGAAGACGATCGATGCCACTGAATTCGCGGCGGTGCTGGAGAATCAGTTTGATCCATTGCCATTGAATTCAATGACGCTGCCATGGGTCATCCAAATGACAGAGCTCGATGATCGTCCCGACTTGATCCTGCCTCTGTTGCCAGTCATCGAAGACGCTGCGGATTTATCTCACGACTGCAGGGTCCGCGCTGCGACGCTGGCTCACCGTGCCGGCGCCTTCAGGTTTTCCCACAGAGTCCTCAGGGCTTTCGCTCTCCGGGAGTTGTCGAAACGACGCGATTGGTATCACGTGAGCATCGATGTCCTGAATGCTGTCGCTGAGATTGACCCGACAGTGGGGTTGCGTCTGCTGCGGCGAACGCGTCGAGACCATGTCGCTGCGGATGAGGACGAAACTGATTCGCAACGACGGTGTTTACTGGCGACCGTGCATGAGCAGCTCGGCCGCTCGGCGCTGGCCGCCCGACTGCGAATGGCCCCCGGTTGAGGTAACTCTGGCGAAACCGCTCCGGCGAACCGGACATGTGAATGTCGGAACGAAGTCGGCGAGCCGGGCATGTGAATGTCCGGTTATTAAGGCACGGTGACCCGGAAACGCAAACAGGGGACTCACGCAGGGTCAGCGCGCACTTTAGGGGGAATAAGAAAGTGAGGGTGAGTTGCGCCTGCTGGTGTTGATTGCTAAACAGCTTCCATGATTCAGATCGTTTCGACACGTT